>NZ_JBHVWS010000027.1:81268-120814 GCF_042882185.1 Streptomyces sp. NPDC058239 | reverse complement strand
TGCGTCTTTTGTGTATAAGCGACCGGGCCTGGGGAGTGCGCACTCCCGAGGCCCCTCGCGCGTGATGTGCCGACGGATCGGGTCAGCCGATCGGCAGACCCTGGGTGGGCAGGCCCTGGGTGGGCAGGCCGCCCTGGGGCGCGGCACCGGCGGCGCCGCCGAGAACCTCGCCCGCGCTGCCCGCGGCACCGCCTGCGGCGTTCTGCACGGTGGGGGCGGCCTGGGCGCCGGCCTTGCCGACGGTCTTGCCCGCGGCCGGGAGGGTCGTCCCGACGATCTTGCCGCCGGTCTCACCCGCCGCCTTGGTGCCCTGCAGGGACGCGCCGTCGACCGTCTTGCCGAGGCCCGCGCCGTCGACGGTGGTCAGACCGCCGAGCTCCGGGGCCTGCGGGAGCTCCGCGGCACCTGCGGCACCGGCCGCACCGACCACGGGGGCTGCACCCGCGGCGATCAGCAGCGCGGCACGGGCGATCCGGCGGGTCAGGGGGAGGGACATGATGCTCCTTCGACGGGATGAGGAATCTGTCTGTCCGTTGACCGGACGCAATGACAACCGTCGTAAGGGCGGGGGAGGTTGCGGTGGGCCGGGGTAAAGAGTCGGCAATGCGTCACATAATCCACACCGGAGGAACCCGGGCAGACGCCGCATTCCCGGATGGCCCGATGAACCGTCACTTCCCTTTGCCCGCAAGGAATTTGAGGAATCGCGGAGAGGTGATGGGAGATGTCGTGCCTGGGGACGTTCCATGCCGGCCGGATAACGCCTTCGGGTGACCGTCCGTACTAGTGCGCGAGCCGCATACGGACCTCGGTGGCGCCCGATTCCGTACGCTCCGTCCGCCAGCCCGACCCGGCCTTCCACACCCGGCCCGCGTACGCGACCTCGTCCAGGCGAAGTGCCTCGGACTGCGCGACCGCCCAGTGCGCGAGCTCCCAGCCGCGCCGCGCCGAGTCGTCGTCCCCAAAGGCGCGGGCCGCCCGCACCGGCACCGAGACCGTGCCCGTCGCCGACGCACCGGCCGCACCCGTTCCGTTCTCCGGCGACGGCTTCTGCGCGGGCAGCACATCCTTGCCGAAGGTGCGGACCAGCTCCGCCCGCACCTTCGCCGCATCGGCCTTCGCAGCCGTCGTCCGCGGCGGCGTGCAGTTCAGCGCGGCAGGCGTACGACCGGTCAGCGCGGCCGCCAGCAACGCCGCATCCGGCTCGTGCTTCGCGTACGCCTGCGGGAAACCGCTGCGCTGGACCCGCTGCGCGGCGACCGTCAGCGGCAGTCGCGAATAGCCGGGGACCTCGGCCAGATGCCGGTAGAACTCCCCCGCGGAGTAGACCGGGTCCAGGATCTGCTTCTCGGTGCCCCAGCCCTGCGAAGGACGCTGCTGGAACAGCCCCAGCGAGTCCCGGTCCCCGTGCTCGATATTGCGCAGCCCGGACTCCTGCAACGCGGTCGCCAGCGCGATCGTCACCGCCCGCTCCGGCATCCCGCGCGAGGTGCCGACCGCGGAGATCGTCGCGGCGTTCGAAGCCTGCTCCGGGCTCATCCGATACGTACGGCCCTCGCCGGCCGAACCGTCGGCGGACTCCACGGTGCACCCTTCGGTGACTTTGCTGCCGGAGATGTACTGCACGGTCAGATAGCCGCCCAGGGCGGCGAGCACGACAAGAGCAGCCGCGATACGGAAGAGGCGGCTGCGGCCGGTGTGTCGGCGGGCGGGGGAGACGGTCCGGGGCACGGAGCCACCGTACTGGAGTGCCCGGCCAGGGCCGAGGGCCCAGTCCTTTAGGGTCGGTTCCATGCGCGAAAGCACGCTTGACCTCACCCTGGACGGCCCGGCGCTCACCGCCCGGCTCGTCGACTTCCCGTCGGTCAGCGGTCAGGAGGAGGAGCTCGCCGACGCGATCGAGTCGGCGCTGCGCACCCTCCCGCATCTGACCGTCGACCGGCACGGCAACAACGTCGTGGCGCGGACGAACCTGGGCCGTGCCGAGCGGGTCGTGCTCGCCGGACACATCGACACCGTGCCGATCGCCGACAACGTGCCGTCCCGGCTCGACGACGACGGTGTGCTGTGGGGCTGCGGCAGCTCCGACATGAAGTCGGGCGTCGCCGTCCAGCTGAGGATCGCCGCGACCGTGCCCGAGCCCAACCGCGACCTCACCTTCGTGTTCTACGACAACGAAGAGGTCGCCGCGCACCTCAATGGTCTCGGCCACGTGGCCGACGCCCACCCCGAGTGGCTCGCCGGAGACTTCGCGGTGCTCCTGGAGGGCACCGACGGCCAGGTCGAGGGCGGCTGCCAGGGCACCCTGCGGGTCTTCCTCCGCACCGAGGGGGAGCGGGCGCACTCCGCCCGCAGCTGGATGGGGTCCAACGCCATCCACGCGGCCGCCCCGATCCTGGCCCGCCTCGCCGCGTACGAACCGCGCCGCCCGGTCATCGACGGTCTCGAATACCACGAGGGCCTCAACGCCGTACGGATCGAGGGGGGCGTCGCCAACAACGTCATCCCGGACGCGTGCACCGTGGTCGTCAACTACCGGTACGCCCCCGACCGCAGCGCCGAGGAGGCGCTGGCCCACGTCCACGAGGTCTTCGCGGACTGCGGCGTCGTCGAATTCACCGTCGACGACCACTCGGGCGCGGCCATGCCCGGTCTCTCCCACCCGGCTGCCAAGGCGTTCATGGCGGCGGTCGGCGGCACCGCCCACCCCAAGTTCGGCTGGACCGATGTCTCCCGCTTCAGCTCCCTCGGCGTCCCCGCGGTGAACTACGGACCCGGTGACCCGCTCCTCGCGCACAAGCGCAACGAACATGTGGCGGTCGACCGGATCACCCACTGCGAGGAGCGGCTCCGCTCCTGGCTCACCAGCTGACTCACGGCATTCCCCTGTCCGTAACCTCCGCCGATCTACCCTGACCTGACACAGATGGTCATCGATCGTCGTCGGAGGGAGCAGGTCATGGGCAACCCCGAGGGAGCGCACGTCCCCGAGGAGCAGCGGCAGGGCCCGGTACTGCGCCGCAGGGACCAGGTACAGCCCGGCACCACCGATCAGCGGCTGCTGGACACCGAGGGCGACTCCGAGTGGGTGCACACCGACCCATGGCGGGTGATGCGCATCCAGTCGGAGTTCGTCGAAGGATTCGGAGCCCTCGCCGAGCTGCCGAGCGCCATCAGCGTCTTCGGCTCGGCCCGCACCCCGGCCGGCGGGCCGGACTACGAGGCGGGCGTAAGGATCGGCAAGGCCCTGGTCGAGGCCGGCTTCGCGGTGATCACCGGAGGCGGCCCCGGAGCCATGGAAGCGGCGAACAAGGGGGCGCGGGAGGCGAAGGGCGTCTCGGTCGGCCTCGGCATCGAGCTGCCCTTCGAGTCCGGCCTCAACCCGCACGTCGATATCGGCGTGAACTTCCGCTACTTTTTTGTCCGAAAAACGATGTTTGTGAAATATGCCCAGGGGTTCGTTGTTCTGCCGGGCGGCCTCGGCACCCTGGACGAGCTCTTCGAGGCCCTCACCCTCGTCCAGACGGGCAAGGTCACCCGCTTCCCGATCGTGCTGTTCGGCACCGCGTACTGGAGCGGGCTCGTGGACTGGCTGCGGGACACGGTGGTGGCACAGGGCAAGGCGTCCGAGCACGACCTGCTGCTGTTCCACGTCACGGACGACGTGGACGAGGCGGTCAACCTCGTGACGAAGGAGGTCGGCCGGTAGGCGGTTCAAGTCCGTCCGGCGATTGAGGAGCGGGGTCCGGGGCAGAGCCCCGGCTTCGGGCAGGGGCGGCAGGGGACAAGGCCCGCCGCGGTCGCCCCGCCCTCCCCGCGCCGCCTCACGCCCCGGCTACGCCAGCCCCCTCCGTGCCACCGCCGGCTCCCGGTGCCCCGCGATGGACGCCACCATGTCCAGCACCTGCCGTGTCTCCGCCACCTCGTGCACCCGGTACACCTGCGCCCCCAGCCACGCGGACACGGCCGTCGTCGCCAGCGTCCCGATCACCCGTTCCTTCACCGGCCGGTCGAGCGTCTCCCCGACGAAGTCCTTGTTGGACAGCGATACGAGGACCGGCCAGCCGGTCTCCGCCATCTCGCCGAGCCGACGCGTCGCCTCCAGCGAATGCCGGGTGTTCTTCCCGAAGTCGTGACCGGGGTCGATCATGATCCCGTCCGGCCGCACCCCGAGTCCGACCGCCCGCTCGGCCAGGCCCAGCGTCACCCGCAGGATGTCCGCCATCACGTCGTCGTACGCGATCCGGTGCGGCCGGGTCCGCGGCTCGGCGCCGCCCGCGTGCGTACACACCAGACCGGCGCCGTACCGCGCGGCGACCTCTGCGAGCTTCGGGTCGACGCCGCCCCACGCGTCGTTCAGCACATCCGCACCGGCCTCGCAGACCGCCTCGCCGACATCGTGGCGCCAGGTGTCGACGCTGATCACCACATCCGGGTGGCGGCGCCGCACCTCCGCGACGAACCCCACCGTGCGACGGGCCTCTTCCTCGGCGGTCACCTCTTCACCGGGGCCCGCCTTCACACCCCCGATGTCGACGATCGCCGCGCCGTCCGCGATCGCCTGCTCGACCCGGGCCAGCGCCGGCTCGTCCCGGAACGTCGCGCCCTGGTCGTAGAAGGAGTCCGGGGTGCGGTTCACGATCGCCATGATCACCGGCTCGTGCGCACCGAATTCACGCCGCCCAAGCCTGAGCGCACCGCTTCGCATCCCGTGTTTCTCCTCTGGTAGATCGCCCCGTGGGTCGCCTGCGACCCTAACTGTCGGCACCGCATGGCACGATCGGACCCGGACAGGTTTCCGCTCCCGGGGAGATACGCGTGTTCTGGTTCTTGCTGCTGGCGATGGTGGTGGTCGTGGCCGCGGTCACCCTCGCGGTGGTCGGCGGAGGGAAGAGCGCCGTCCTGCAGGACGTGGCGCCCGAGCAACTGACCGACCCACTGCCTGCGACGCGCCCGGTCGGCCGCGCGGATGTCGAGGCGCTGCGGCTGCCGGTGGCCGTACGCGGCTACCGCATGACGGATGTCGACGAGGCGCTCGGCCGGCTCGGCGCCGAGCTCGCCGAGCGGGACGCGCGGATCGCGGAACTGCAGTCGGCGCTGGCCGGTGCGCAGGCGACCGCGGTCGGCGGCCCCGATCTCCTCAAGCGGCCGCAGGACATGCCGCAGCTGACGCGGGAGCGGCCGGAGGACCGCCCGAGAGCGCCGTGGGAGGCGCCCCGACAGGAACACCAGCAGGACCCGCAGCGGACAGAGCACCCCGGAGAGGAGCCCCAGCGATGAGCGGCGGCGCAGAAACGGCCCCGGACGGCGGTCTGCGCTGCCCGTGGGGGCTCTCCACCGAGGACTACCTCACGTACCACGACACCGAATGGGGCCGCCCCGTCCACGGCGACGACGCCCTCTTCGAGCGGCTCTGCCTGGAGGCCTTCCAGTCGGGCCTTTCCTGGCTGACGATCCTGCGCCGCCGGGAGGGCTTCCGCTCCGCCTTCGCCGGGTTCAAGATCCCCGCGGTGGCGGAGTTCACCGACGCCGACAAGGAGCGTCTCCTCGCCGACGTCGGCATCATCCGAAACCGGGCGAAGATCGAGGCGACCCTCGCCAACGCCAAGGTGCTGGCCGGCTGGCGCCCCGGCGAGCTGGACGAGCTGATCTGGTCCTACGCCCCCGACCCGGCCGGCCGGCCCGCCCCGCGCGCCGTCGGCGACGTCCCCGCGGTCACCCCGGAGTCCACGGCGCTGGCCAAGGACCTCAAGAAGCGCGGTGTGCGCTTCGTCGGTCCCACGACGGCCTACGCCCTGATGCAGGCCTGCGGCCTGGTCGACGACCATCTCGCCGACTGCGTGGCGCGCGGCACCGGGGCGTAGACCCGCGCCGGCGGCTACCGGCCGAGGTACTTCGGCCTCTCCTTGTTCAGGAACGCCTGCACCGCGATCGTGTGGTCCTCGGACGCGCCCGCCTTCGTCTGGAGCTCGTCCTCCTTCTCCAGTGCCTCGCTCAGCGTGTGACCGGCGCCGTAGGCCAGGGACTCCTTCAGCGCCGCGTACGCCACCGTGGGACCGGACGCCAGGGTGCGGGCCACGGCGGCGGCCTCCGCGGCCAGGTCGGCGGCGGGCACCAGTTTGTTCACGATGCCCAGCTCGTGGGCGTCCTGCGCGGAGATCGAGCGCGGGAAGAGCAGCAGGTCGGCGGCGCGGCTCTGCCCGATCAGGCGGGGCAGCGTCCAGGAGACGCCCGAGTCGGCGGTGAGGGCGACCCCGGCGAATGAGGTGTTGAACGAGGCGGTGTCGGCGACCACCCGGTAGTCGCAGGCGAGCGCGAACCCGAAACCGGCACCGGCGGCGACACCGTTGACCCCGGCGACGACCGGCTTGGGCATCTCGGTGATGGCCCGCACGATCGGGTTGTAGTGCTCCTGCACGGTGCTCAACGCGTTGCCGCCGCCGGACTCACGGGCCTCGTCGAGCTTGCCGACGTGCTCCTTCAGATCCTGGCCGACGCAGAAGGCGCGCCCGGTCGCGGTGAGCAGAACGGCCCGTACGGCGGTGTCGGCCGCCGCGGACTTCAGCGCGTCACGGAGCGCCACCTTGGCCGCGGTGTTCATGGCGTTCATCGCGTCGGGGCGGTTGATCGTGATCGTCGCGAGTCCGTCGCTCACTTCGTAGAGCACGCTGTCCGCCATCTGGTCGGCCATTTCGCTGTCCCCTCTGCACCTTGGGCAATGCCTGTCCAGGCAAGCATGGCCGACTCGGGCGGGAGCGAACATGTGACCTGCGTCTAACAATTGAGCCCCGATGGAGGGGTGAAGGGGACGGAGTATCGCAGCTGGATCGCCGAATTGGGTGGTTTTGCGAGAGCGCGTTGCGCAAGCGATGCCGACCGATGTTGGTCATTGGGGTCTGTGATGCGGGATAATGGCCTGGAAGCAATGTGTTCGATGCCGGTGACACAGCGCCTGTCATGGGGCCGCCGGTTGCGATGAGCTGGTTTCAGGAAGGGGAACGAGCATGGCGGCCATGAAGCCGCGGACGGGCGACGGCCCGCTCGAGGTGACAAAGGAGGGGCGGGGCATCGTCATGCGCGTTCCGCTCGAAGGCGGCGGTCGGCTTGTCGTGGAGCTGACTCCGGACGAGGCCGATGCACTCGGCGATGCCCTCAAGAAGGTCGTCGGCTGAGCAGAGGCGCCCACACTTCATCACTGCCCCGGCACGGTGTCCGTGCCGGGGCAGTGATGCGTTCTCAACAGAATCAAGCCCGTCCGGCGATCGAGGACACCCGCTGCCCCAAGCGCGGGGGGCAGGAACCCTGCCCCCGCCGGCCCCTCAGCCCCGCCGCACCGCGCACAGCAACCCGTCGCCCACCGGCAGCAACGTCGCCATCAGCTCCTGGCTCTCCCGCACCGCACGCAGCAGCTCCCGCAGTCGCAGCACCTCCGCGGGCTGCGCCGCCGAGTCGACCGTACGGCCGTCCGCGAAGACGCCCTCGAAGCAGACCAGGCCACCAGGTCGCAGCAGGCGCAACGATTCAGCGAGGCAGTCCAGGCTCTCCAGCCGGTCGCCGTCGCAGAACACCAGGTCGTATCCGCCGTCCGCGAGCCGCGGCAGCACGTCCAGGGCACGGCCGGGAATGAAGCGGGCCCGATTGGCGGCGAACCCCGCGGCCCGGAACGCCTCACGGGCGAACTGCTGGCGCTCGGGCTCCGGGTCGACCGTGGTCAGCACCCCGTCGGGGCGCATGCCGTGCAGTAGATAGAGTCCGGACACGCCGGTCCCGGTGCCGATCTCGGCCACCGCTTTGGCGTCCGTCGTGGCAGCGAGCAAGCGCAGCGCGGCGCCGGTACCTGGCGACACCGAGCGGAGCCCTGCATCCCGAGCCCGGTCCCGGGCCCAGTGCAATGCTTCGTCCTCGGCGACAAAGGCGTCGGCGAACGCCCAGCTCGTCTGCCGGTTGGCGGTAATGACCCTCTCCTGTCCCCGTAGTTGGCGCAACGGTGACTGTATCCGCTGCACCCGGGAACCCGCAGATGGGACCGGGCGTTATCCAGGGGCAGGGGAAAGCCCGTGGGACCGGCCCGCAGATCGGGTCCGGGAGACACGGGCCGGCGGTTCCCGGGGTGACTCCCGGCCCCAGCAGGAAAAAGGCTTATCCGGAGCTAACGGGCGAGGTGGCTATGGTAGGGGCTCCACTGGACACCACCAGAGCCGATAGGGGAGGTGCGGCTGCGCCTGTGGATCGGGGAGGAGTGCTGCGGCGCTTTCTCAGGTCGGCGGGTGAGCCGAAATCCGTGACCAACATCGCTGACCGTTCTTCCAACGACTCCGCACCGACCGCGACCTTCGCCTCAGATGCGGACTCCCAGGCGTGGACGCCGCCCTCATGGGAAGAGATCGTCAGCACGCACAGCGGCCGTGTCTATCGCCTTGCCTACCGGCTGACGGGCAACCAGCACGATGCGGAGGACCTGACACAGGAGGTCTTCGTACGCGTGTTCCGGTCGCTGTCGACCTACACGCCGGGCACCTTCGAGGGCTGGCTGCACCGCATCACGACCAACCTGTTCCTGGACATGGTCCGTCGTAAGCAGCGGATCCGCTTCGACTCCCTCGGTGACGACGCCGCCGAGCGGCTGCCGAGCCGTGAGCCGTCCCCGCAGCAGGTCTTCAACGACACCCATTTCGACGCGGATGTACAGCAGGCGCTGGACACCCTTGCGCCCGAATTCCGTGCCGCTGTCGTGCTCTGTGACATCGAGGGCCTCTCGTACGAGGAGATCGCCGCGACGCTGGGCGTGAAGCTCGGTACCGTGCGCAGCCGTATCCACCGCGGTCGCTCGCATCTGCGCAAGGCGCTGCAGCACCGTTCGCCCGAGGCCCGTGCCGAGCAGCGCTCGCTGGCGGGCGCGATCCTGGCAGGGGAGGGCGGAACGGCGTGAGTGGCACAGTTCCGACCCCTGCGGAACAACACCTGGGGGACCGGCTCGCCGCGCTTGTCGACGGTGAGCTGAAACACGACGCCCGAGAGCGGGTGCTCGCCCACCTCGCGACCTGCACCAAGTGCAAGGCCGAGGCTGCCGCCCAGCGGCGGCTGAAGAGTGTCTTCGCACAGTCCGCCCCGCCTTCACCGTCCGAGGGATTCCTCGCCCGGCTGCAGGGCCTTCCCGGGGGACCGGGGGGTGACGACGACGACCGGGGGAAACCATTCGGCGGCTCCGGGCGCTTCGCCGACGGGCTCTTCCCCATGATCCAGCCGTCCGGGAGCCGCACGGATTCGCCGGGGAATTCGCCGCTGGGGAGTTTTGGCTTCCTCCCGGCCCCGCACGGTTCGACCGCCGTACTGCCGGGTGGCTCCTCCCGTTCGGGCTTCCGGATCCATGAGGTCGGCCGTGAGGGAGACCGGTCGCCGTGGCGCGGCCGGAGGTTCGCCTTCGCAGCGGCCAGCGCCGTATCGCTGGCGGCCATCGCCCTGGGCGGTGCCCTGCCGACGGGGGCGGGGCCCAGCTCCCCGGCCCGGGCCGCGGGCGCGGGGAACTCTGCGAACCCGCTCGACACCGCATCCCGCAGCGAGAACGGCAGCTCGGTGAGCCGCCGCGGCGGTGGCGGCCAGAGCACCCTTGCCGCCACGGAGGCGGGCGACCGCTCGACCGCAGCCGCTGCCCCACCACCCCCCGTGCCGGAGGCCACGCCGGCGGTGTCTTCCACCGCTCCCGCGCTGCTCTCCACGGGAAGTCTCGTGGAGAACACCTTCGCCGTTCAGGTTCTGACCAATGTGTCCGCGCCACCGCTGATACGCCCGACCGGCACCACCCCGCTCTTCGCCCGGGTGCTCGGACGAACGGCCTCACAGCCCCCGGAGCCCTCCGCGTCGCCGTCCTGGACGGAGCCGTCGGCCTCGGCCCTCCCCACCCCCGCCGATCGCGGTCTGCCGCTTTCCTCCCGGCGCTGACCGGGGTCTGCGCCGATGTCTGCGCAGACATTCGCAAACCTGGTTGAATTCCGGGAGGAATTCCGGGACGGACGCCCCTGCCGGGGCGTGCAGAGGCCAGACGCGGCAGTTGCGGGGAGAGCATGGAAGACGGGAAGTCCACCGGGCCGAAGGCGAAGTGGTGGAGCCGGCCCACGGCGGGAGGCACCACCAGCACCGCGCCGGGCGGGCCGACCCCCGTCGAGGACGCGGCGCCCACGGTCGAGGTGACCGGCGCGACGGGCGTGACGGAAGCACACGCAGCCGACGCGCCCCCTCGGCCGCCGGCACCCGAGCCGGTGTCATCCCCGCCCGCACCCGAGCCCGTGGCATCCGTAGCGGCCACGCAGCCCGTGGCGCCGCTGCACGAGCCCGATCAGTACAGCACCCCGCCGTACGGTGGACCCGGCCCCTGGGCGCCCGCACCCCCCGTACAGCGACCGGTCCCGACCCCGGCACACGGCACCCCCGTACCCCCGCAGTACGCGGGTACGAACGGCGCCGGCATCCCCACCTCACCCGCCCCCGGTTTCACGCCTCCGCCCCCGCCCCAGCAGCCGCAGCCGCAGTCGACGCAGTGGCTCCAGTACGACCCCTGGGGCGCGCCCCGGCAGCCGCTGACCAATCCGGGCCCGCCGCTCGGGGCCGACGGCGGCCGCAGGAAGAACCGCCGCGGCTCCCTCCTCGTCGGTGCGGTGCTGCTCGCACTGGTGGCAGGCGGCATCGGCGGCGGCATAGGCGCCTACGTCGAGCGCAACGGCGGACTCACCCAGGTCGAGCTTCCGCAGACCGGCCACAACAGCGGCGGCCGCGCCCCCGACAGCGTCGCGGGCATCGCCGCCAGCGCCCTGCCCAGCGTGGTCACGCTCCATGTCAGTGGCACCACCGAATCCGGCACCGGTACCGGATTCGTTCTCGACAACTCCGGCCACATCCTCACCAACAACCATGTCGTCGCCCCGGCCGGGTCCTCCGGCGAGATCACTGTGACGTTCAGCGGCGGCGAGACCGCGCGCGCCGAAGTCGTCGGCAAGGACAGCGGCTACGACCTGGCCGTGGTCAAGGTCACCGGCGTCTCCGGCCTCAAGCCGCTGCCGCTGGGCAACTCCGACAATGTGCAGGTCGGCGACCCCGTGGTGGCCATCGGCGCACCCTTCGACCTGTCCAACACCGTGACCTCCGGCATCATCAGCGCCAAGGACCGGCCGATCACCGCGGGCGGCGAGAAGGGCGACGGCAGCGACATCAGTTACGTCGACGCGCTGCAGACCGATGCTCCGATCAACCCGGGCAACTCCGGCGGTCCGCTCGTCGACACCGACGCCCATGTCATAGGCATCAACAGCGCCATCCGTGCCGCCGACAGCGGTTCGACCACCGAGGGCGGGCAGGCAGGTTCCATCGGTCTCGGCTTCGCCATCCCGATCAACCAGGGCAAGCGGGTCGCCGAGGAACTGATCAACACGGGGAAGGCCACCCACCCGGTGATCGGCGTCACGTTGGACATGAAGTACACGGGGGACGGCGCCAAGGTCGGTGCGAAGGGTGCGGCCGGCAAGCCTGCGGTGACACCCGACGGGCCCGGTGCCAAGGCCGGGATCAAGCCGGGGGACATCATCACCGAGGTCGACGGCAGGCGCGTGCACAGCGGCGAGGAGCTGATCGTGAAGATCCGCGCCCACCGGCCCGGCGACCGTCTGGACCTCGGCCTGACCCGTGGTGGTAAAGACCTGTCCATCTCTTTGACTCTTGGTTCGGCAACCGGCGTGTGACAGCCACGGGACGCTACCGCGCGGACAGTATCGACCGGTACCGTGGGCCGGGTCCGGACCACAACCGACCTGGTCTCGGAGAACACGAGGAGCAACAGGGTGTTCAATGACATAGGCCCACTCGAGCTGGTGACGCTCGCGGTCCTGGGCGTGCTGATCTTCGGCCCGGACAAGCTGCCCAAGGTCATCCAGGACGCCTCGCGCTTCATTCGCAAGATCCGTGAGTTCTCGGAGAGCGCCAAGGAGGACATCCGTACGGAGCTCGGCCCGGAGTTCAAGGACTTCGAGTTCGAGGACCTCAACCCCAAGACGTTCGTCCGTAAGAAGCTCATGGACGGCAATGACGATCTGGGGCTGAAGGAGATCCGCGAGAGCTTCGACCTGCGCAAGGATCTGGCCGAGGTCACCGACGCGGTGAACGGCCGGGAGAACGCGGCCGTGGAGTCGGCGGACTCCCGGAGCGGCGTGTCGAGCGGCTCGGCGATCACCGCGGCCAACGGCTCCGCCGGTACTCCGGACCTGCTCAAGAAGCGTGAACAGCCCGCGAAGGACGACCGCCCGCCGTTCGACGCAGACGCCACCTGACAGCAGTCAATCCCGACTCGTCCGGACGGTATGGCTATTCTCCATCTGTCCGGTTGTGAGGACGCCCGTGGGGGGCGGGCCGCTCCGGACGCAAGGGATCGAGGAGGCGGCCGGGCAGATGGAGACGACCAGTCGGGTGGGCGCGGAAGGTGCGCCGAGCACAGTCACCGCAGGGGGGGTATCGGCGGCCCGGCGTACTGTCGACGGTTATCTGGCAGCTCCGTTTCCCTGGTACGGACTGGACGAGGCCTTCACCGGGCCGCGTTGGCCGATGCAGGTGGGCACCGCGGCGGACGGCACCGTGCAGCACGGTTCCATCGGGCACGGTGACGAGCCGTCGGTACGGGCCGACTCGGGTGTCGAGAAGCAACGATTCGCGGTCGTCGTGACGGTGGCCAGCAGCCCGGTGCGGCGCAGCGGCGACGGTACGGGGGTTCTGGACGCGACCACGGTCTCCTCCGCGGCCTGGCTGGCCGGGTCCGGCCTGCTCGCCTGTACGTGGCCCCCGCAGATGGATCACACACTGCGTGACGACTGGCTGGACCAGCAGACGGAGACCGCGTTCGAACTCGCCGACGATCTGGACGGTCCCGCATGGTCGGCGCTGTCGCTGCCGGTGGACGGTGTCCCGGTGCCGTTCCACTACCGCGAGTCCGAGTTCGGCTGGGTGCTGGCGGGGTCGGCGCACGGCGGGGTGCACATCGGGGCGTACGGGCGGGGGATGAGCGCGTACGGGCTGGGGTTCTCGGTGGTCGGCGACATCGCGACGTACGCGTAGGCCGAGGCGGTGGGCGGTGACCGGTCACGGCCGGTTGCCGCTCTGCCCTCAATCGCCGGACCAGGCCCGACCGGGCTCGGTCCCGCCGGACGGCCTGGAAATCAGGCCCGTCCGGCGATGCCTTCGTCCCCGCTCAGAACTTGTTGCGCGGGGTGATTCCCAGCGACATGCCCGACAGGCCGCGCTGACGGCCTCCCAGCTTGTCCGCGATGGTGCGGAGCGCCTTGCCGGCCGGGGAGTCGGGGTCGGACAGGACGACCGGCTTGCCCTCGTCGCCACCCTCGCGCAGCCGTACGTCGATCGGGATGGAGCCGAGCACCGGCACCTCCGCGCCGACCGTCTTCGTCAGGCCCTCGGCGACCTTCTGGCCACCGCCGGTACCGAACACATCGACCATCTCGTCGCAGTGCGGGCACGGAAGCCCCGACATGTTCTCGACGACGCCGACGATCTTCTGGTGGGTCTGCACGGCGATCGAACCGGCCCGCTCGGCCACCTCGGCCGCCGCCTGCTGCGGGGTCGTGACGACCAGGATCTCGGCGTTCGGCACGAGCTGCGCCACCGAGATCGCGATGTCACCGGTGCCCGGAGGCAGGTCGAGCAGCAGGACGTCCAGGTCGCCCCAGTACACATCGGCGAGGAACTGCTGGAGTGCTCGGTGCAGCATCGGTCCGCGCCACACCACCGGGGCGTTGCCCGGGGTGAACATGCCGATGGAGATGACCTTCACGCCGTGCGCCGACGGCGGCATGATCATGTTCTCGACCTGGGTCGGCTTGCCGTCCGCGCCGAGCATCCGCGGCACGCTGTGCCCGTAGATGTCCGCGTCCACGACACCGACCTTGAGGCCGTCGGCCGCCATCGCGGCCGCCAGGTTCACCGTGACCGATGACTTGCCGACGCCGCCCTTGCCGGATGCCACCGCGTAGACCCGGGTCAGCGAGCCGGGCTTGGCGAACGGCACCTCGCGCTCCGCCGTGCCGCCGCGCAGCGAGGACGCGAGCTCCTTGCGCTGTTCGTCGCTCATCACGTCGAGCGTGACGTCGACGCGCGTGACGCCTTCGACCTTCGCCACCGCGTCGGTCACATTCTTGGTGATGGTCTCGCGCATCGGGCAGCCGGACACCGTGAGATACACCGTGACAGCGACCACACCGTCAGCTTCGATCTCGACCGACTTCACCATGCCGAGTTCGGTGATCGGACGGTGGATCTCCGGGTCGTTCACTGTCGCCAGTGCCTCAAGCACCGCGTCTTCCGTAGCCATACGGACGATGTTACGGCGCCTGCTGCTACGCGAGAGTAGCCCCGTCAGCGGTCTTCGTCACTCTCGGCCGGGAATAGGGCACGCCGTTCGTCCAGGTCCCGCACGAGGTCTTCCAGTTCGGAGCGGATCCAGTCGCGGGTGGCGACCTCACCGAGTCCCATCCGCAGTGCCGCGATCTCCCGGGTGAGGTACTCGGTGTCCGCGATGGAGCGCTCGTTCTGCTTGCGGTCCTGCTCGTAGGTGACCCGGTCGCGGTCGGCCTGCCGGTTCTGCGCGAGCAGGATCAGCGGGGCCGCGTACGAGGCCTGGAGCGAGAGCATCAGTGTCAGAAAGATGAACGGGTACTGGTCGTACCGCCACGCCGTCGGCGCGAAGACGTTCCACAGCACCCAGACGATGATGACCAGCGTCATCCAGGCGATGAAGCGCCAGGTGCCCAGGAAGCGGGCGATCCGCTCGGAGAATCGGCCGAACGTCTCGGGGTCGTAATCGGGCAGCAGCCGCCGCCGCGGGGCCTTCGGCTGGTCCAGCCGGGAACGGGGCGGGCGCGCGATGCCCGAGGCGCCCGTCGACGTCCCCTTCGTGCGGTCCTCACCGGCCACGGGCGACCTCCTCCTCACCGTGGAAGTCGGTCTCCCGCCAGTCCTCGGGCAGCAGGTGGTCGAGGACGTCGTCGACGGTCACGGCGCCGAGCAGGGATCCGCTCTCGTCCACGACCGGCACCGAGACCAGGTTGTACGCGGCCAGGTAGCTCGTCACAGCCGACAGGGGGGTGTCCGGGGTGAGGGGGACGAGATCGCTGTCGACGATCGAGCTGACCAGGGCGTACGGCGGATCCCGCAGCAGCCGCTGGAAGTGCACGGTGCCCAGGTACTTGCCGGTCGGGGTCTCGTCCGGCGAGCGGCACACGTACACCTGGGCGGCGAGTGCGGGGGACAGATCCGCCTGCCGGACCCGTGCGAGCGCGTCGGCGACCGTCGCGTCCGGCCGCAGAATGATCGGCTCGGTGGTCATCAGACCGCCGGCGGTCCGTTCCGCGTACGACATGAGGCGCCGCACATCCGCCGCGTCGTCCGGACGCATCAGGGCCAGCAGCCGCTCCTTGTCCTCCTCGGGCAGTTCGGACAGCAGGTCGGCCGCGTCGTCCGGGTCCATGGCCTCCAGGACATCGGCGGCGCGCTCCTCCTGGAGCTTGCCGATGATCTCCACCTGGTCGTCCTCGGGAAGCTCCTCCAGGACGTCGGCGAGCCGGTCGTCGTCGAGCGCGGCCGCTACCTCGGCCCGTCGCTTCGGCGACAGATGGTGCAGCGCGTTGGCCACATCGGTCGGGCGCAGCTGCTCGAACGTGGCGACCAGGGACTCGGCGCCCTGCCCGTCCTCCTCCAGCGAAAAACCACTGACCGCCGACCATTCGACCGTCAGGGCCTCGCCCTTGCGCCGTAGTGCCCCGCCCTTGCCCTTGCGTACGAAGTACTTGTCGATCTCCCAGTCGCGGCGGGCCGGGAGCTGCGAGACGGAGACATCGAGGACGGTGACCTCCTCGCCGGTCTCCACGAGGCGGACCCGCCGGTCGAGGAACTCGCCGAGCACCAGGCGTTCGGTGGGCCGCTGTTCGAAGCGCCGCATGTTGACGACACCGGTGGTGATGACCTGACCGGACTCGATCCCCGTCACCCGGGTCATCGGGAGGAAGATCCGGCGGCGGCTGAGCACCTCGACGACCAGGCCGAGCAATCGGGGCGGCCGGCCGCCGACCCGCAGCATCGCGACCAGGTCGCGGAGGCGGCCCACCTGATCGCCGTTGGGATCGAAGACCGGGACGCCGGCGAGGTGCGAGACGAAGATCCGGGGGGCGCCTGCCGCCATGGTGCGCCTCCTTCTTCCGTGTACGACTTCTCTGTCCGGTCCGTTTGACAGCTAATTAACCGTTATGACGGGATCAGGCTAGCCCGTACCGCTCCGGGCCGCCCCGGTGGATCCGTCCGTACGGCTCTCTGCCGGAAGGTGTGAACGGCACAGGTACGCTGCCGTCTGCCACCCCCGCCATGCAGATGAGAGGCAGTGCGCCCGTGACCTCTTCCGTTCCGCCCGTCCGGGCCCGACGCCGCCGGACCGCCCTCGCTGTTGTGCTCTGCGCGGGGCTGACCGCCGCTCTCACGGCGTGCGGGGGCGAGGATCCGGACAAGGGGACCAACGGCGTCGGCAAGCTCGCCGCCACGGAGATCGAGAAGAAGGCGCAGACTTCGGCGGACTCCGCCGATGCGGTGCGCCTCGCCGGGACACTGGTCAGCAAGGGCGGCACGTACAAGCTCAATATGCAGCTCAGGGAGAAGGGCGGCATCGGCTCCGTCGTCTCGAAGAACAGCACCTTCGAACTGCTGCGGATCGGTGACGAGCTCTATCTGAAGGCGGACTCGGGGTTCTGGAGCCATGACGAGAAGTCCGGCGGCGGCAGTGACGCGGACGGGGCGGCCGCGGACAAGCTCCAGGACAAGTATGTGAAGGTGCCCGAGGACGACCCCACGTACAAGCAGCTGCGCGGCTTCACGGACAAGAAGACCCTGCTCGACGGGTTGCTCACCCTGCACGGCACCCTCAACAAGGGCGACCGGGAGAAGGTCGGACCGACCCGGACCGTTCAGATCACGGGCGGCAGGGGCGAGGGCGGAACGCTCGACGTCTCGCTGGAGGGCACGCCGTATCCGCTGCGGTTCGCGCGCGGCGGTGGCGGGGGGATCGTGACGCTGTCGGACTGGGGCAAGGACTTCACGCTGGAGGCCCCGGCGAAGGGTGACACGGTCGACTACGGGCAGCAGCTGCCCAAGACGTCCTCCTGAGAGCGGGCCGCACGGCACGCGGTCCAGGAGGTGGCCCTGTCCGGCGGATCAGAGGCCCCGCCCGGCGGATCAGGGCGGGACAGGCCCTGCTCCGTCAGCCCTTGAGTGCCCGCTTCAGCAGCCGCGGCAGTCCGGCCGGCACCGGCCGCCGCGTGGTCGCTGACGTCGGCAGGGGCGCGGCGGCCAGCGAGCCGTCCGGCAGCTCCGTACGGAATTCGCCGGGTGTCAGCCGCAGCACCCGGCATTCGCGCGCCCACCGCTCCGTCATCTGTTCGGCGTCCGGTGCGTTCAGCCGCTTGCCCTTGAGCTCGGCGACGGCGGCCTCCCACTCCTCGGAGTGCGGTGCGAGCTCCGTCACGGCGGCCGTCCAGGAGATCAGCCGGCCGCCCTTGTCCTTGCTGCGCACGGTCACCTCGGCGGCGGACCCGTCGCCGAGACCGGCCGGGAGCGGCTGCTCGCCGGGGCCGTCGCCGACCAGATGCACCGCACCCTCGTGCCAGACGTGCCACAGGGCCCGTGCGGGCCCGGTGCCCCGCACCCAGATGAGGCCCGACTTCTTGGTGGCCTCCTCGACGAGAGCCCGGCCCAGCGGCACGTCAGCGGCAGCAGCAGTCATACCCGAACTCTATTAGAGCCAGCCGTTGCGCTTGAGTGTGCGGTGGATGGAGAAGCAGACCACTCCGATGACGCCCAGCACCATCGGGTAGCCGTACTTCCAGCCCAGCTCGGGCATGTGCTTGAAGTTCATGCCGTAGACGCCGCAGATCATCGTCGGTACGGCGATGATGGCCGCCCAGGACGTGATCTTGCGCATGTCCTCGTTCTGCACGACGGTCGCCTGCGCCAGGTTGGCCTGGAGGATCGAGTTCAGCAGTTCGTCGAAGCCGATGACCTCTTCGTGAACCCGCGCCAGGTGGTCGGCGACGTCGCGGAAGTACTTCTGGATGTCGGGGTCGATCAGCCGCATCGGCCGCTCGCTCAGCAGCTGCATCGGCCGCAGCAGCGGCGACACCGCCCGCTTGAACTCCAGGACCTCACGCTTGAGCTGGTAGATCCGGCCTGCGTCCGAGCCGCGCGGGCTGCCCTTCGCGGGGGTGGAGAAGACCTCGATCTCCACCTCGTCGATGTCGTCCTGGACGGCGCCCGCCACCGCGATGTAGCCGTCGACGACATGGTCGGCGATGGAGTGCAGGACCGCGGAGGGTCCTTTGGCGAGCAGTTCGGGGTCGTCCTGCAGCCGGTGCCGCAGTGCGCGCAGCGAGCCGTGGCCGCCGTGCCGGACGGTGATGACGAAGTCCCGGCCGGTGAAGCACATCACCTCGCCGGTCTCGACGACCTCGCTGGTCGCGGTGAGCTCGGTGTGCTCGACGTAGTGGATGGTCTTGAAGACGGTGAAGAGGGTGTCGTCGTACCGCTCCAGCTTCGGCCGCTGGTGGGCGTGGACGGCGTCCTCGACGGCGAGCGGGTGGAGGCCGAACTCGCGGGCGATACCGGCGAATTCCTCCTCGGTCGGCTCGTGCAGGCCGATCCAGGCGAAGCCGCCCTCCTCGCGCACCTGGAGCATCGCCTCGTGCGGCGTGCGGCAGGTGCCGGTCTCCACGCGCCGTCCGTCGCGGTAGACCGCGCAGTCGACGACCGCGCTGGAGGCGGACGGGTCACGGGTGGTGTCGTAACTGTTGTGCAGGGTGTTGCTCTTGCGCAGGGACGGGCGCACGGCGGCGCGCAGGTCGCGGATCATCGACATGGCTGGCTCCTTCACGGAGGGCCGTCGTCGGGCACGTGGAACAGCCCGGAATGGGGACGTGCGCTCACGTCCGCAAAGCGGGCGGCACCGCAGCGGCGCGATGACGGCGTTCGCTACAGACAGGCAAAAATGGGGTGCTCTTCCGTCGTGCGCAATGCCATGGGCCTTGACCGAGAAGGCTTCAGATCACCGAAGAGCGGTGAGGAGCGGAAGAGCGGTTGGTACTGCACGGTCGACTTCGATCCATTGCAGCCCCACCTCCTCCAGCCGGTCCCCCGTGGGGGATGACGTGTCGTCGGGACTGAGAGCGACGCTTCTGCGTGCTGCCCCGACCAGCGGCCAAGACTATCAGCCGACTGAGGGCCAATCCTTTACTTTGCCCGTTCCATACGCGTCCTATGCTCGCAGGATGGGAGAAATTCTTGCTCTGGTCGAGGCCCGGCTGCTGACGGCCCTCGGCGAACCGGACGCGCGCGCCGCAGTGACGTTTCTCGGGACGGACCGCATCGAGGTGCTCCGCTTCGCCGACGGCGACGTGGTGCGCTACGCCACGCTCGGCATGTCCGCACAGCCGATGGCCGACCCGGCCGCGGCCCTCGCGGACCCGGTGAAGGGCCCGCGCGCCGAGCTGGTCCTCTCCGTGCGCGCCGGACTCGCCGACACCGACAAGGTGCTGCGTCCGCTGGCCGTGCTGGCCGCCACCCCGCAGGTCGAGGGGTTGATCGTGGCGCCCGGCGCCTCGCTGGACCTCGGCGAACCGCTGTGGCCCGGGGCGCCGTTCAGCTCCGTACTGGTTGCCGAGCCGGGCGGTCTGGTGGAGGACCTCGATCTGAATGAGCCTGCGCCGCGCAGCGGCTCCGTGGGGGGCGGTGGCCGGGAGGCGGGTGGGCCGATGGAGCCGGTGCGGTTCCTGCCCCTGCTGCCGATGACGCACAACGAGGCCGCGTGGAAGCGGGTCCGCGGTGCGCAGGAGCTCCGGGAGCGGTGGCTCTCGCACGGTACGGATCTGCGTGATCCGCTGCGTGGCTCCGTGGCGCTGGACTGAGATGCGGGACCGGCCGGCTGAGTCGTGCCGGGCATACGGGAAGCCCCGCCGCGCAGCCAGGAGGGGGAGCCGCGGGCGGGGCAGAACCGGGTTTGCGTCGTGGTCAGTTGGCGAAGACCGTGACGCCGTCCTCGCCGGCGTGCCTGGGCTCGAGCTCCTCTGCCTCGTGGGTCAGCGCCGTACGCCGGATCCAGACGACGGCCGCACCGACGACGGCCGCGATCGCGGCGACCACGAACGGGATGTGGATGTTGCTCCACTCCTCGATCTTCGGTGCGAGGTACGGGGCGGCGGCCGCGGCGAACCAGCGGACGAAGTTGTAGCCCGCGCTCGCCACCGGGCGCGGCGCGTCCGACACACCGAGCGCCAGCTCCGTGTAGACGGTGTTGTTCATGCCGATGAAGGCGCCGGAGACGATCGTGCAGACGATGGCGGCGGTGTGGTTGCCGTATCCCAGGATCACGAGGTCGACGGCGAGCAGCACCAGCGAGGCGCCGAGCACCTTCAGCGACCCGAAGCGCTTCTGCAGCAGCGGGGCGACGAGCACCGAGAAGATCGCGAGCAGCAGGCCCCAGGCGAAGAAGACCGCGCCCGACTTGTACGGCGTCATGTTCAGCACGAACGGTGTGAACGCCAGGATCGTGAAGAACGCGTAGTTGTAGAAGAACGCCGAGGTCGCGACGGAGGCCAGGCCGCCGTGGCCGAGCGCCTTGACCGGGTCGAGCAGTGAGGTCTTCCTGGCGGGCTTGGGCTGCTCCTTCAGGAACGCCGTGATGCAGATGAAGCCGATCGCCATCAGCGCGGCCGTGCCGAAGAACGGGTAGCGCCAGCTGGCGTCACCGAGCAGGGCGCCGAGCAGCGGTCCGCAGGCCATGCCGAGACCGAGCGCCGACTCGTAGAGCAGGATCGCCGCCGAGCTGCCGCCGGCCGCCGCACCGACGATCACGGCGAGCGCGGTCGATACGAAGAGCGCGTTGCCCAGCCCCCAGCCGGCCCGGAAGCCGACGAGTTCGGCGACGGACGACGAGGTGCCGGAGAGCGCCGCGAAGACGACGACGAGCGCGAGGCCGGTCAGCAGCGTCTTGCGGCCGCCGATCCGGCTGGACACGAAGCCGGTGACGAGCATCGCCACGGCGGTGATCAGGAAGTACGAGGTGAAGAGCAGCGACACCTGGCTCGGCGTCGCCTCCAGGCCCTTGGCGATGGACGGGAGAATCGGGTCCACCAGGCCGATTCCCATGAACGCGACAACAGAAGCGCCCGCCGTGGCCCAGACGGCCTTCGGCTGGCGCAGGATGCTGCCCGCTCCCTGATCGAACGGATCCTCTCCCTGCATGGGTCTTCTCGCTCTCCACTAGGTCGTTGCGTTATACACAGAATAAGTTAGAGGGACTAATGAATGCAAGTTACATCTAATTCTGCTGGTGGGAGCCGCGCTGCGGACGGGTGATCATCCTTGACGCGGCGACGGTCCTGGAGGACCGTTGGACGCTATGAGGGGCGAACCCAGTTGCCCGAAGTGTGGAGGCCGGGTCAGGGCACCCGGTCTCTTTTCCGACACCTGGCAGTGCGCGGTGCACGGCAGTGTGCATCCGCTGCAGCCGGTCGTCCCGCCCAGCGTCGAGGCGCTGAGCGTGGTGGTGCAGCGCGCTCAGGTCCCGGTGTGGATGCCCTGGCCGCTGCCGGTGGGCTGGCTGTTCACCGGTGTGGCGAGCGCGGGTGACGACCGCAGTGGTGGTCGCGCCACCGTCGTCGCCTGTTCCGGCCCCGGCCCCGTCGGCGGTATCGGCGAGCTGCTGCTCGTCACCGAGGAACTCGGTGTCGGACTCGGGGCGCGCTACGCCGGGATCGACGGCCTCGACCCCGGCCCGTATCTGCATGTCGACGGCCCGCCGGACGTGAAGATGCTCGCCGCCGGCCGCCCCACCCCGCTCTGGAACGTCAAGGGAGCGCCCGAGGACCGGGCGGTCTTCGCGGGCGAGGCGCGCGGGCTCTGGCTCTGGGCGATCGTCTGGCCCGAGCAGTCGGGGCTCCTGATGTACGACGAGCTGGTGCTCGCCGATCTGCGCGAGGCCGGGGGTGAGATGGACCTCGTGCCGTGCGGGGCGCTCACACCTCGCCTGCTCAACTAGGGCCTGTCCGGCGGACCGGCTCCGGCACCCCGGGTACCCGCAGGGCCTTCGGGCCCGGCCGGGCACCGCTCGAATGCCGGTTATCCTTGGATGTCCCCTTGTCCGGCCCGAGCAGTGGAGTACGCGTCGTGCGCATCGACCTGCACACCCACTCCAGCGCGTCGGACGGTACGGACACCCCCGCCGAGCTGGTGCTCGGGGCAGCCGCCGCAGGCCTCGACGTCGTCGCCCTCACCGACCACGACACCGTGCGCGGTCACGCCGAGGCGATCTCCGCCCTTCCGGAGGGGCTCACCCTCGTCACCGGCGCCGAGCTCTCCTGCCGGATCGACGGCGTGGGCCTGCACATGCTGGCGTACCTCTTCGACCCCGATGAGCCCGAGCTGGAACGCGAACGCGAGCTGGTACGGGACGACCGGGTGCCGCGTGCCCGGACCATGGTGGGCAAGCTCCAGACGCTCGGCGTTCCGATCGAGTGGGAGCAGGTCGCGAGGATCGCCGGGGACGGATCGGTCGGCAGGCCGCACATCGCCACCGCGCTCGTCGAGCTGGGCGTCGTCGAGACGGTTTCCGACGCCTTTACGCCCGAATGGCTCGCGAACGGCGGACGCGCGTACGCCGAGAAGCACGAACTCGACCCCTTCGACGCGATCCGGCTGGTCAAGGCCGCCGGTGGCGTCACCGTCTTCGCCCACCCGCTCGCTGTCAAGCGCGGTGAGGTGGTGCCCGAGTCGACGATTGCGCGGCTCGCCGCCGCGGGCCTGGACGGCATCGAGGTCGACCACATGGACCACGACGAGCCGACCAGGGCCAGGCTGCGCGGGCTCGCCCGGGAGCTGGGGCTGCTGACGACCGGGTCCAGCGACTACCACGGCAGCCGCAAGACCGTCGGGCTCGGCGAGTACACCACCGACCCCGAGATCTACGGCGAGATCACCCGGCGCGCCACGGGTGCCTTCCCGGTGCCGGGCGCCGGCGGACCCCGCCGCCCCGCGTAACGACACACGCGTCGTCGCCGGGGCGTGAAACCCCTCGCCGCCCTGCCGGGCGGCCGGACGCGTACCGCCACTCGTCCCACTACTGCGTTCCACTTCTGCGCACCCGGCCGCCAGGCCGCCGTCATGGCTTCGGGGTGCGCTCCTTCAGGCCGTTTCTCGCTCTCCTCTCGCAAGGCTCACTGTGTTCGACGTCGCTGTCTTCGGATCCCTTTTTCTCACGCTTTTTGTGATTATGGATCCCCCCGGGATCACCCCGATCTTTCTTGCCCTCACCGCCGGACGCCCCGCAAAGATGCAGCGCAGGATGGCGCTGCAGGCGGTGGCCGTCGCCTTCGGCGTGATCGCCGTCTTCGGTGTGCTCGGCCAGCAGATCCTCGACTATCTGCATGTATCGGTGCCCGCCCTGATGATCGCGGGCGGACTGCTTCTTCTGCTGATCGCGCTCGATCTGCTGACCGGCAAGACCGACGAGCCGACGCAGACCAAGGACGTCAATGTGGCGCTCGTACCGCTGGGCATGCCGCTGCTCGCCGGGCCCGGTGCGATCGTGTCGGTGATCCTCGCGGTCCAGCACGCCGACAGCGTGGGAAGCCAGATCTCGGTCTGGTCGGCGATCATCGCCATGCACATCGTGCTCTGGCTGACCATGCGCTACTCGCTGCTCATCATCCGGGTCATCAAGGACGGCGGTGTCGTGCTGGTGACCAGGCTCGCCGGAATGATGCTCTCCGCCATCGCCGTACAGCAGATCATCAACGGGGTCACCCAGGTCATCCAGAGCTCCTGAGGCGCTCGCGGACACCACAGCGCCCCCGTACGGACCTTCCGTACGGGGGCGCTTCGTCTTTGAGCGTCGTAATGCGTTACGAAGCCGAGCTTTCGGCCGGGCGGATATAGATGCGCTGGCCTATGGCTGCGGCCTGCTGCACGATCCGGTTGACGGAGGCGGCGTCCACGACGGTGCTGTCCACGGCGGTACCGTCGACATCGTCGAGTCGCATGATCTCGAAGCGCATAAGGCTTCCCTTCGTCTGATCCTCCTGCTGGAGAACTACTGGGAGGACGGGTGACCCGTCCGCAAGGATGAGAGCGCCCGACACCTACGTCTTGCGCTCCACGAGGTGTTCAACGGCTTGCCTCCTGCAAACATTCCCTACGCTAAGGAAATTTTTTGGATGTCTAAGTACCAGCAGGTCATCGAGCGCGATCCGGCGACGAGGCCCACGACGAGGCCCGAATGAACGAGGCAGAGATTCGCGAGCGCCTGGACCGCACCAACGAGCTGCTCCAGCGCGTGCTCGCCGAGGTGTCGAAGACCCCCTCGACCCACGCGATCTTCGTGGACGCGGGTTATGTGTACGCCGCGGCCGGACTGCTCGTCACCGGCACCGAGGACCGCCGCTCCTTCGACCTCGACGCGGAAGGGCTGATCGAGGCCTTCATCGACAAGGCCCGCACGATCTTCGCGGACAGCAGGCTGCTGCGCGTGTACTGGTACGACGGAGCCAGGCGACGCATCCACACCGTCGAGCAGCAGTCCATCGCCGAACTCCCCGACGTCAAGGTCAGACTCGGCAACCTCAACGCCAACAACCAGCAGAAGGGCGTCGACTCACTCATCCGCACCGACCTCGAATCGCTCGCCCGGCACCGCGCCATCAGCGACGCGGCACTGGTCGGCGGCGACGAGGACCTGGTGTCGGCGGTCGAGGCGGCGCAGGGGTACGGCGCCCGGGTGCACCTGTGGGGCATCGAGGCGGGGGAGGGGCGCAACCAGGCCGAACCGCTGCTCTGGGAGGTCGACAGCCAGCGCACCTTCGACTTGGACTTCTGCCGCCCGTACGTCACCAGACGCCCCGTCACCACCTACGAGGACGACACCCCCGCGCCCTCGCGCGAAGACGTCCGCTTCGTCGGTGCACAGATCGCCGCTGCCTGGCTGGCCGCCCGGGGCCGCGAGTCCCTCGCGGATCTGCTGCCCGGACATCCGTATCTGCCGGGCTCCGTCGACCAGGACCTGCTGGTCGAGGCCGAACGGCTGCTGCAGCACTCGCTGCGCGGCCACGCACATCTGCGGCGGGCGCTGCGTGACGGTTTCTGGCAGCACCTGCAGGCGCAGTACTGAGTTCTGGCAGTTGTCGCCTACAGGCTGTCCCAGAAGGAGACGAGCGCGGCCGCCGTCTGCTCCGGACGGTCCGTATTGGGAGAGTGCTCGGCGCCCGCGATCCGGGTGCGGCGCGCGCCCAGCCGCTGGGCCA
The DNA here is from genome assembly GCF_042882185.1 of Streptomyces sp. NPDC058239. Lineage (NCBI taxonomy): Bacteria > Bacillati > Actinomycetota > Actinomycetes > Kitasatosporales > Streptomycetaceae > Streptomyces > Streptomyces sp. NPDC058239. The sequence continues at coordinate 95,441 of NZ_JBHVWS010000027.1, read as the reverse complement.
TCTCGTCGAGCAGCGGCACCGGCCAGGTGTCGTCGCGCTCGCCGGAGAGAACATGGAGGGGCAGAGGTACGGCGGCGAGTTCGGCCACCCGGTCCGGCTCGGTCGCCAGCTGGCGGCCGGTGGCGATCAGCTGGGCGGGTTGGTGGCGCAGCCAGCGCCGGCGCAGAGCCTCGCCGTCCGTCGCCGCGTCCTCGGGCGGGTCGAGGGCGCGCATCGCCTCCCACACCTCGGCCATGCTCAGCGTCGCGAGCGCGTCGCCGAGCATCTTCACCTTGAGCTGCTGGGCCTCGGTGACCTGTGCCGGTCCGGACGACATGAGGGTCAGCGAACGGAACGGCGAGGCGTCCAGCAGCACGGCGGCGCGGGCGATCTGCCCGCCCAGCGAGTGCCCGACCAGATGCACGGGGCCCTCGCCGCCTATGCCGGGAGCGGTGGCCTGCGCGAGCACATCACGGGCCAACTCGCCTTGTGCGTAGTCCCCTTGACGGGTCGTCCCCTCGGTCTCGTACTGTCCGCGACCGTCCACGGCGACGGTCCGGTACCCGGCGTCGCAGAGCGGTTCGAGGAGTGCGATGAAGTCCTCCTTGCTGCCTGTGTAACCGGGCAGCAGGAGGGCGGTACCGCGTGGCGCGGTGTGCGGCGAGGCGTCAAGCACGGCGAAGTCCCCGCGCGCGGTGCGGAGCTGGCGGGCGTGGGCGCAGGGGGGCGGGGCGAAGGTGGGCGGCCGACTCATGGGACGAGGTTATGTCCTCGAACGCCGGACGGGCTTGAGGATGCCCTCAAGCCCGTCCGGCGAAATCAAGCCCCTCAGGTGTTCGAGGAGCGGGTCCAAGGCGGAGCCCCGGACCAATCAGTGCTCTGTGCTCAGCCCTCGGTCTTGGCAGCAGCCGCACGCGGCGCCCGCCGCCTCCGCGGCTTCGCCTCGCCCTCGGCGACCGGGGCCTGGGCCACAGCCTCCGTCTTCGGCTTGGCTGCCGCACGGGTGCGGCGACGCGGCTTGGTCTCCGGGTTGGGCTCGGAGATCGGCGCGATCTGGAAGTCGACCTCGTCCTCGGCGGGCTTGATGACGCGGGCGCGGCGACGCGGCTTGGTCACCGTCCTCGCCTCGGGCACCGGCTCGGCGATGGGCGCGATCTGGAAGTCGACCTCGTCCGCGACCGGCTTCACGACGGCGGCCCGGGTGCGGCGGCGGCGCGGCTTGGTCTCGGTCGCGGGCTCGGCCTCCACCTCGGTCTTCGTGGCGACGGCGGCGGCCGGAGCCTCCACCGTGGTCACAGCGGCCTCGGCTGCGATGTCCGGGGTGCCGACACGGGTACGGCGGCGGCGGCGCGGCGTACGCGGCTCCGACGGGGCGTCGTCCACCTCGATGGACGGGGCCGGCACCGTGGCGGTGGTGGCGGCAGCCTCTTCGACCGCGGAGCCGCCCCGCGTACGACGACGCTGACGCGGCGTACGCGGCGCACGCTCCTCACGGACGGCGGGCGTCGAGGGCGCGGCGGAGGACTTGCGACCGCGGCCGCCCGTCTCGCCCAGGTCCTCGATCTCCTCGGCCCGCAGACCCGCACGGGTCCGCTCGGTGCGCGGCAGGACACCCTTGGTGCCGGCCGGGATGTCGAGCTCCTCGAAGAGGTGCGGAGAGGTGGAGTACGTCTCGACCGGGTCGGGGAACTTCAGGTCGAGCGCCTTGTTGATCAGCTGCCAGCGCGGGATGTCGTCCCAGTCGACCAGCGTGATCGCGATGCCCTTGGCACCCGCACGGCCGGTCCGGCCGATGCGGTGGAGGTATGTCTTCTCGTCCTCCGGCGACTGATAGTTGATGACGTGGGTCACACCCTCGACATCGATACCGCGGGCCGCCACGTCGGTGCAGACGAGCACGTCCACCTTGCCGTTGCGGAACGCGCGCAGTGCCTGCTCGCGCGCGCCCTGGCCGAGGTCGCCGTGGACCGCGCCGGACGCGAAACCGCGCTTCTCCAGCTGCTCGGCGATGTCGGCGGCCGTGCGCTTCGTACGGCAGAAGATCATCGCGAGTCCGCGGCCGTTGGCCTGCAGGATGCGGGAGACCATCTCCGGCTTGTCCATCGAGTGGGCCCGGAAGACATGCTGCGAGATGTTCGCGACGGTCGCGCCCTCGTCGTCGGGCGAGGTGGCGCGGATGTGCGTCGGCTGCGACATGTAGCGCCGCGCGAGGCCGATGACGGCGCCCGGCATGGTCGCCGAGAACAGCATCGTCTGCCGCTTCGGCGGAAGCATGGTGATGATCTTCTCGACGTCGGGCAGGAAGCCCAGGTCGAGCATCTCGTCGGCCTCGTCGAGCACGAGTGCGCGGACGTGCGAGAGGTCGAGCTTGCGCTGCCCGGCGAGGTCGAGCAGCCGGCCCGGGGTGCCGACGATCACATCGACGCCCTTCTTCAGGGCCTCGACCTGCGGCTCGTACGCGCGACCGCCGTAGATCGCGAGAACGCGGACGTTGCGCACCTTGCCGGCGGTCAGCAGGTCGTTGGTGACCTGCTGGCAGAGCTCGCGGGTGGGGACGACGACCAGCGCCTGCGGCGCCTCGGTCAGCTGCTCGGGCTCGGCCCGGCCCGCCTCGACGTCAGCGGGGACGGTGACGCGCTCCAGCAGCGGCAGACCGAAACCGAGGGTCTTGCCGGTGCCGGTCTTGGCCTGGCCGATGACATCGGAGCCGGAGAGCGCGACGGGGAGCGTCATCTCCTGGATGGGGAACGGGGACACAATGCCGACGGCCTCAAGGGCCTCGGCCGTCTCGGGAAGAATCCCGAGGTCTCGGAACGTAGTCAGGGTGCTGCCTCTTCTGTGAGACGCGGTCCGAGGCGAACGCTGGGGGTCGTACCGTGCCGGGGTTGGTCATCCGGCCGTGGATGGGCCGGGTGGCGCGGGACCACTGCCGTCGCTCGAGCGCTCGTGCCGCTGAGGGGGCCCCTCATCTGCGGTCGTACGTGGCGTACGCCCCGCGTGGAGGGCTGTCGGGTCGGAGCCGATCGGGCCACCGACCGGGCATCCTCATTCAATTTGCGCCACCGGTACATCCAAAATACTCAGTAGGCGCAATACCACTGTACCCCGGATTTGCGCATGTGTGTTGGGCGAATTCATCGGAACGGTGTGATGTCACTGGCTGACCAGGCCCTTCCATCCCCCGTCGGGCGGGCTATTCTGCGCTTCATGGAGACGCCTGACAACGCCAATGAAGCCCCCGTGCTCACCGGAATCGCCGCCCAGGACTGGGCCACCGCATCCGTGGAGCCGCAGTACCGAGCAGCGGTCGTGGACCTGCTGGGAGCACTTGCGTACGGGGAGCTGGCGGCCTTCGAGCGGCTCGCCGAGGACGCCAAACTCGCGCCGACGCTGGCCGACAAGGCGGAGCTGGCAAAGATGGCCTCCGCCGAATTCCATCACTTCGAGCGGCTGACGGACCGGCTGACCGCGATCGAGGTGGAGCCGACGGGCGCGATGGAGCCGTTCGCCAAGGCGCTCGACGACTTCCACCGCCAGACCGCGCCGTCGGACTGGCTGGAGGGCCTGGTCAAGGCCTACGTCGGCGATTCGATCGCCAGCGACTTCTACCGCGAGGTCGCCGCCCGGCTCGACTCGGACACCCGCTCCCTCGTCCTCGCCGTGCTCGACGACACGGGGCACGGCAACTTCGCCGTCGAGAAGGTGCGCGCCGCGATCGAGGCCGACCCGCGTGTCGGCGGGCGGCTCGCGCTGTGGGCGCGCCGGCTGATGGGCGAGGCGCTTTCGCAGGCACAGCGGGTGGTGGCCGACCGCGACGCACTGTCGACGATGCTCGTCGGGGGTGTGGCCGACGGTTTCGACCTGGCGGAGGTCGGCCGGATGTTCTCGCGGATCACCGAGGCGCACACCAAGCGGATGGCCGCGCTCGGGCTCGCCGCGTAGTCGCGGTTCACCGGGGCCGTCCGGCGTCCGTTCCCGCGGGTGCCGGACGGCCTCAGGCCGCCGCTGATCGGCTCAGGTGGTGGCTACCGGGGCGGACCAGCAGGGAGAGCGTCACGGCCCCGATCAGCACCGCGCCGACCAGCGTGGCCACGACGTGGTCCGGGCCCAGCACCGAGTGCATGAGAAACGCACCGAACACGGCTCCCAGAGCACCGGTGGCGAAGACGGCACGGCGGGACGGGAGCCGGTGCGGCATCGAGCGGAGTGCCAACCAGGCCAGGGCGAGTCCGAGCACGACTGAGCCGAGGAATTCCAAGATCACAGATGATCACCTCGCGAGTTGCGGGGCGGGTAAATCGGTCGTTAGCGGTACTACCCGAGGGTTGCGGAACGCAACCCTCCTTGAACAGGGTTCGCACCGGAATCGCCCGGCTGACGGAAACGCGGACGCGGACCGGAAAGCGGGCCGGAACGGAAAACGGCCCGGTGGGAAATTCCCACCGGGCCGCTGCCACGGTCACCGCTTCGAGCGTGCTGCCTACAGCGCGCCGAACCCCACGCGTCGCGTGCTCGGCTCGCCGATCTCCACGTACGCGATCCGGTCGGCCGGCACCAGGACCTTGCGGCCCTTCTCGTCCGTGAGGCTGAGCAGCTGCGCCTTACCGGTGAGAGCCTCGGCGACCGTGCTCTCGACCTCTTCGGCGGAAAGCCCGCTCTCCAGAACGATCTCCCGGGGCGTGTGCTGCACCCCGATCTTGACCTCCACGGCTATGTCCCTCCGACGGTCAGTCCCTGCGCGGTGAACCGCGCCGTACGCAGCACACATTAGCCCGCTGAGGGGATTCGCCAGCGGTCGGCGGGCAACGCCCGCAGCGAACACGGGCGCCGACCGCACCCGGCGGCTTCCGTCAGTGCTGATCGATGCCGTGCAGCGGGAAGCCCGCGATGCCCCGCCAGGCCAGCGAAGTGAGCAGTTGCACCGCCGTGTCCCGCGGAATGGCGGACTGGCTGGAGAGCCAGTAACGGGCGACCACCTGGGAGACACCGCCCAGACCCACCGCGAGCAGCATGGACTCGTCCTTGGACAGTCCCGTGTCGCCGGCGATGACGTCGGAGATGGCCTCCGCGCACTGCAGCGAGACCCGGTCGACGCGCTCGCGCACCGCGGGCTCATTGGTCAGGTCCGACTCGAAGACCAGCCGGAAGGCGCCGCCCTCGTCCTCGACGTATGCGAAGTACGCGTCCATCGTCGCGGCGACGCGCAGCTTGTTGTCGGTCGTCGATGCCAGCGCCGTACGGACCGCCTGGAGCAGCGACTCGCAGTGCTGGTCGAGCAGGGCCAGATAGAGCTCCAGCTTGCCCGGGAAGTGCTGATAGAGCACCGGCTTGCTGACCCCCGCCCGCTCGGCGATGTCGTCCATCGCGGCGGAGTGGTAACCCTGCGCCACAAATACTTCCTGCGCGGCGCCCAGCAGCTGGTTGCGTCGGGCGCGGCGGGGCAGTCGAGTGCCCCGCGGGCGCGCCGCCTCGGTCTGCTCGATGGCTGTCACGCCGCCTCCCAAATTTGTGATCGGACACAGCCTTTCCATGCACGCTGCGCCATACAGCCATCGTACTTTTGGGTAACCCGGGTATGCGCGGCGCGGACGCAGAATTTCACGGACCGGACGGCTGCGGTAGCCATGGACTCGTCGACCGATGGGGCAAAGCGGGGCGTATCAGCGGTAATCATCTTCATCCTGTGTGACAACACGAGCCTGCTCCGCCGCATCCGCCTCATTGGCGCTGTCCCGGTCGATGTCCGTGAGCGGTTCGTCCTGTCGCTGCTGGAGATCGGCCTGCTGCTCGGCGGCGTCCGCCCGGGGCGTCTCCTGGTCCGGTTCGTCCGGTTGGATGTCCTCGAAGGTCTCCGGGTCACTGGGGTCGACCGTCATGGTGACTCCCTTCCTTGCTTCGAGCCTAGGAGCTACCCCTGCAAGCCGCTATGCGGTGTGTGACCGCGAACACATGAACCGCGGTGTGATCGTCTCGTAACATTGCCGCATGTCTTCGACCGAGCTGCCGGGAGTCCGCGCCGCCACCGCGGTGGCCCCCATGGTGAGCACCGTCAGGGTCGCGGAGGGGGAGGAGCTTCGCTCCGTCGCGCTGCCCGGACTGACGCTGGCCGTCCGATCCCGGCCGCCGGAGCGGACCGGGCTGCCGCCCGCGCTCTATGTGCACGGGCTCGGCGGCTCCTCGCAGAACTGGTCGGCGCTGATGCCGCTGCTCCAGGACCTGGTGGACGGCGAGGCGGTCGATCTGCCCGGGTTCGGCGACTCGCCGCCGCCGGACGACGGCAACTACTCGGTCACCGGGCATGCCCGTGCCGTGATCCGGTTCCTCGACGCGGGGGAGCGCGGGCCCGTCCATCTGTTCGGCAATTCGCTCGGCGGCGCCGTGGCCACCCGGGTTGCCGCGGTCCGCCCCGACCTGGTGCGCACCCTCACCCTCATCTCGCCCGCGCTCCCCGAGGTCCGGGTGCAGTGGCCCGCCGTACCGACCGGACTGCTCGCCGTTCCGGGCGTCGCAACCCTGTTCGCCAGGATGACCAGGGACTGGACCGCGGAAGAGCGCACGCGCGGCGTCATGGCACTCTGTTACGGCGATCCGGCGCGCGTCTCCGAATCGGGCTTCCGTGAAGCGGTGGGCGAAATGGAGCGTCGGCTGGAGCTGCCGTACTTCTGGGACGCGATGGCGCGCTCGGCACGTGGCATCGTCGATGCGTACACGCTGGGCGGGCAGCACGGACTGTGGCGCCAGGCCGAGCGGGTGCTCGCACCGACCCAGCTCGTGTACGGCGGACGGGACCAGCTGGTCTCGTACCGGATGGCACGCAGGGCGTCCGCGGCCTTCCGCGATTCGCGGCTGCTGACACTGCCCGACGCGGGGCACGTGGCGATGATGGAGTACCCGGAGGCGGTCGCCCAGGCGTTCCGGGAACTGCTCGACGAACGCGGTGGGAGCTGATCCGGGGCGTGGGACGACATAGTCGGAAGGGCCCCAAACCCACGGGGCCCGATATCGAGGCCGCCGTCGCGAATACGGGCGGTGATCGCGAGGCCGTACATCCGGGGCCCGGCAGTGGGCGGCGCCGGAGGCAGGCCGAGGCACCGGCCGGTGCGGACGGACACGCCCCGTTCCGGCAGACCGGCCACGTCCGCGGCGGCCACCCCGAACAACGCGAACCCGGCGGCGGCTGGGGGACCGGGCCGCAGCAGACGGTGCCCCGGCGCCAGCAGCAGGCCGGTACCCGGCCGCTGGTACCGGGACCGCGGCGCGAGTTCGTCGAGGCGTTCGACGCGCCCCCCGCACTCCCCGTGCCCCGTGGGCCTTCCGCCCCGCCGACCGATCGGTACAGCTCGGTCGGCGAGTGGGACGAGCGGCCGCCGCACGGCGACACCGACGCGCCGACGCCCGCCAAGGACGGCAAGGGCGCCAGGGGCCGCACCTTCACCGGTATCGCGGCCGCCGCGGTGACCACCGTGCTCGCGGTGGTCGTGGCCGGGCAGGTCACCCACGACAGCGGCGGCACCAGTGCCGCGCAGCCCGCGGATGTCGACCGGGACGGCACCGACGGCGCCTCCCGCTCGAACGACCGGCCGACCCCGAAGGTGGCGCAGGTCAAGCCTCTTTCGTACGCGGAGAAGATGGCCAAGGCGTATCCGCTCTCCCCGGAGCTCCACGGGGCCGGGAAGTTCGAGGCGGTTCCGGGGACGGCGAAGGCCCCGGGCAGAGGCCACAAGTACCTCTACCGGATCGATGTCGAGAAGGGCCTCGGGCTCGACGCCTCGCTCTTTGCCCGTGCCGTCCAGGAGACGCTCAACGACGACCGCAGCTGGGCGCACGACGGCGCCATGACGTTCGAGCGGATCTCCTCCGGCGACCCCGATTTCGTGATCACCCTGGCCAGTCCCGGGACCACCGGGGACTGGTGCCGGAAGTCGGGTCTGGACACGACCGAGGACAATGTCTCGTGCGACTCCGCGGCGACCGAACGCGTGATGATCAACGCCTACCGCTGGGCGCAGGGGTCGTCGACGTTCGGCCCGGACAAACTCTTCGCCTACCGCCAGATGCTGATCAACCATGAGGTCGGTCACCGGCTGGGGCACGACCATGTGAGCTGCAGCACGCCGGGATCCCTCGCACCGGTGATGCAGCAGCAGACCAAGTCCCTGGACATCGACGGGATCAAGTGCCGGCCCAACGCCTGGGTGTATCCGAGCAGTTGAGTCGAAAAGGGCCGGACCGGGGGGGTGTGCGGGGTCGTCTCGTCGATCGAGCCGACCCCGCCGTCATCTGCCGGTCGGTGCGTCCACGCCCTCAAGCAGTCCATATGTTGAGATGGTCGTCTCATTCTGCGTTGACATCTCCTGGGCGGTGATCCATATTTCTCGACATGTCACGCAGCCCCGTCACCCCCGAACGCGCCGCCATAGAGCTGGCGCTCATCGGCGTGACCGGGCACAGCGTCGCCGACATCCACTGTTGCTGACGCCTGCCTCAGCGCGCGTCGGCCCCCTGTCCGAGCCCTGAACCGGCCCGGACGACCATGCACGACTGCCGCGCCTGGGCGCACTCCGTCCGCAGGCGCGACAGTTTCAGTGTTCCGGTCATCTTTTCCATGTGCCGACCGGTTGTGTGCACTCGCTCTCGTTGCTGCCTGCACGGAAATTCCCTCCGTTCTTTTCTTCAGGCAGTACTCCGAGAGGTCACCTTCCGATGCGTCAACCGTCCGTCATATCGCGCCGCGTGGCAGCGGCCGCCGCAGTACTCGTCGTGGCTGCGGGTGCCGCGGCCTGCGGGCCCCAGGACAGCAAGGACAGCGACGGCAATTCCGGCGCAGCGGGCACGCCCGAGAAGGGCGGCACGCTCACCGTCCTCAACAGCAAGCCGCAGGATGACTTCGACCCCGCCCGGCTCTACACCTCCGGCGGTGGCAACGTCCCGTCCCTCGTCTTCCGTACGCTCACCACCCGCAACCGGGAGGACGGCGCGGCCGGCGCGAAGGTCGTCCCGGACCTGGCGACCGACCTGGGCACGCCCAGCAAGAACGCCACCGTGTGGACGTACACCCTCAAGGACGGCCTGAAATACGAGGACGGCACCGCGATCACGAGTGCCGACATCAAGTACGGCATCGAGCGCTCCTTCGCCGCCGAGCTCTCCGGCGGTGCGCCCTACCTGCGCGACTGGCTGATCGGCGGGGCCGACTACCAGGGCCCGTACAAGGACAAGAAGGGCCTCGACTCGATCGAGACGCCCGACGCGAAGACGATCGTCTTCCACCTCAACAAGCCGGAGGGCGAATTCCCCTTCCTGGCCACGCAGACCCAGACGACCCCGGTGCCGAAGGCCAAGGACAAGGGCACCAAGTACGAGGAGCACCCGATCTCCTCGGGGCCGTACAAGGTCGTCAAGAACGAGGGCGACGGCGAGCGCCTCGTCCTGGAGCGCAACCCGCACTGGTCGCCCGCGACCGACGAGGAGCGCAAGGCCTACCCCGACCGGATCGACGTGCGCTCCGGGCTCGACTCCGCCGTCATCAACCAGCGCCTCTCCGCATCACAGGGCGCCGACGCGGCCGCCGTCACCACCGACACCAACCTGGGCCCGGCCGAGCTCGCCAAGGTCACCGGCGACAAGAAGCTCGCCGCCCGTGTCGGCACCGGCCACTTCGGCTACACCAACTACATCGCCTTCAACCCGAAGGTGAAGCCGTTCGACAACCCGAAGGTGCGCCAGGCGATCTCGTACGCCGTCGACCGCTCCTCCGTGGTCAACGCGGCCGGCGGCTCCTCGCTCGCCGAGCCCGCCACCACCTTCCTCCCCGACCAGAAGTCCTTCGGGTACACCCCGTACGACTACTTTCCGGCCGGGAAGTCCGGCAACGCCGCCAAGGCCAAGGAGCTGCTGAAGGAGGCCGGCTACCCCAAGGGGCTGACCGTCACTCTCGCGCACTCCAACGACAAGGACTACGCCACCAGCCCGGAGATCGCCACCGCGCTCCAGGAGGCGCTGAAGAAGGCCGGCATCACCGTCAAGCTCCAGGGCCTGGAGAGCAACGACTACTCCGACACGGTCTACAACGTGAAGAGCGAGCCCGGCTTCTTCCTCAGCGGCTGGGGCGCCGACTGGCCGTCCGGCGGTCCGTTCTTCGCACCGATCTTCGACGGACGCCAGATCGTCAAGGCCGGGTACAACTTCAACTCCGCCCAGCTGAACGACCCCGCGGTCAACAAGGAGATCGACGAGATCAACAAGCTGACCGACCTGAGCGCCGCCGCGAAGCGCTGGGGCGCGCTCGACGAGAAGGTCGGTGAGCAGGCACTGACCGTGCCGCTGTTCCACCCGGTCTACAAGCGCCTGTACGGCGAGTCCATCAAGAACGTCGTGATCAGCGACTGGACCGGTGTGCTCGACATCTCGCAGGTCGCGGTCAAGTAACCATGGCCGAAGCTCTATTGGCCGAGGAGGCGGGAGCCGTCAAGGCCCCCGCCTCCGGGGCCCATCCGTTCTGGCAGCGGCTGCGCGCCCGGCGCGCGGCCCTCGTGGCGGCCGTCGTCGTCGCCCTGCTGGTCCTGATCGCGCTCGCCGCACCGCTGCTTGCGGGCATCGAGGGCCAGGACCCCACCACGTACCACCCGGATCTCGTCGACTCCGCCACCGGAGGGGTGCCGCTCGGCTCCTTCGGCGGGATCAGCGCCGAGCACTGGCTCGGCGTCGAACCGCTCACCGGACGCGACCTGTTCGCACGCGTCGTCCACGGGGCACGGGTCTCGCTCGGCGTCGCGCTCGCCGCCACCCTGCTCCAGGTGATCATCGGGGTCGGTGTCGGCCTCGCGGCCGGGCTCGGCAACCGCTTCGTCGACCAGGCACTCAGCCGGGTCACCGACGTCGTGGTCGCGCTGCCCGTCATGGTGATCGCGCTCGGCGCGCTCGCCGTCGTCCCCACGAGCTTCCCGCGCCCGGTCCTGATCGCCGTGATCATCGGCCTGGTCGGCTGGTCCGGCATCTCGAAGATCGTGCGTGCCCAGACGCTCGCGCTGAAATCGCTCGACCATGTCTCCGCCGCCCGGCTCAGCGGCTGGGGCTCCTGGCAGATCGCCAAGCGCGAACTGCTGCCCGCACTGGCCGCGCCCGTCATCACGTACGCCGTGCTGCTCTTCCCGGCCGACATCGTCGTCGAAGCGGCCCTGTCCTTCCTCGGCGTCGGCATCAAGCCGCCCACACCCTCCTGGGGACAGATGCTCAGCGACGCCGACACCTGGTACCAGGCGGCGCCCACCTATCTGCTGATCCCCGCCCTGCTGCTCTTCGTCACCGTGCTGGCGCTGACCGTCCTCGGCGAGGGCGTACGCACGGCACTCGACCCACGCGCCGAATCCCGGCTGCGGATCGGCACCGGCCGGAAGAAGGAGGCCGACGCATGAGGTGGTTCCTGCTCAGGCGCCTCGGCGGGGCGCTCTTCGTGCTGCTCGCGCTGAGCATCGTCGTCTACGCGGCCTTCTACGTCGCCCCCGGCAACGTCGCACAGATCGCCTGCGGTCCGCGCTGCTCGCCCGCGCAGGTGGCACAGGTCAGCGAACAGCTGCACCTGGGCGACCCGTTGTACATGCAGTACGCGCACTTCCTCCAGGGTCTCTTCGTCGGCCGCGACTACTCGACCGGAACCGGGGTGCTGCACTGCCAGGCGCCCTGCCTGGGGCTCTCGTACCAGAGCGACCAGCAGGTCACCGAGCTGATCCTGGCCAAGCTCCCGGCGACCGCCTCGCTCGCCGTCGGCGCCTTCGTGCTGTGGATGCTGCTCGGTGTCGGCACCGGGCTGCTCTCGGTGTGGCGGCGCGGCCGGCCGACCGAGCGCATCCTCACCGGGATCACTCTGGCCGGCATGGCCACACCGGTCTTCGTCATCGGCCTGCTGCTGATCATCATCCTGGTCACGGCGCTCCAGATCCTGCCGTTCCCGGACTATGTGCCCCTCACCGAGAACCCCGAGCAATGGGCCTGGAACCTGCTGCTGCCCTGGATCTCGCTGGCTCTGGTGTCCGCGGCCCCGTACGCCCGGATGACCCGGGCCTCGATGCTGGAGACCCTGGCCGAGGACCATGTGCGCACCTTCAGGGCGTACGGGGTCAGCGAGCGGGCGCTCGTCGGACGGCACGCGCTGCGCGGTGCGCTGGCGCCGGTGATCGCGCTCGGCGCACTGGACATCGGCTCGATGTTCGGCGGCGCCGTACTCACCGAATCCCTCTTCGGGATCCCGGGGGTCGGCCGCGAACTCGTCGACGCCGTGAAGCACGTGGACCTTCCGGTGGTCGTCGGTCTGGTGCTCGTCACCGGATTCTTCGTCGTCCTTGCCAATGCCGTCGCGGACATTCTGCAGGCGATGGCCGACCGACGGGTGGTGCTGGCATGAGCCTGGTCGAAGTCTCCGATCTCTCGATCTCGTTCGGCGACGTACGAGCGGTGGAGAAGCTGTCGTTCTCGCTGGAGGCCGGCGGCGCACTCGGCGTCGTCGGTGAGTCCGGCTCCGGCAAGAGCGCGTCGGCGTACGCCCTGCTCGGACTGCACCGGGGGACCGGGGCCAGGGTCGACGGCTCGATCCGGGTCGCCGGGGTGGACGTGACCGCGGCGGACGACGCGGAACTGCGTGCCCTGCGGGGCGCGAAGGCGGCGATGGTCTTCCAGGACCCGCTGTCCTCGCTGGACCCGTACTACGCGGTGGGCGAGCAGATCGCCCAGGTGTACCGGGTCCACAACCGTGCCTCCCGGCGGGTGGCGCGGGCCCGGGCCGTCGAGGTGCTGGACCGGGTCGGGATTCCCGACGCGGTACGGCGCTCCCGGTCCAGGCCGCACGAGTTCTCCGGCGGGATGCGGCAGCGGGCACTGATCGCGATGGCCCTGGCCTGCGAACCCCAGCTGCTGATCGCCGACGAGCCGACGACCGCCCTGGACGTCACCGTCCAGGCCCAGATCCTGGATCTGCTGCACAATCTGCGGCGGGAGACGGGCATGGGGTTGCTGCTGGTCACGCATGACGTGGGCGTGGCAGCCGAATCGGTCGACGAGGTACTGGTCATGCAGTCGGGGCGGGCGGTGGAACGGGGGCCGGTGGGCGAGGTGCTCATGGCGCCGCGCGAGCCGTACACGCAGGCGCTGCTGGCGGCGGTGCCACGCATTCCGGCCCGCCCGGCGGCCTCGGACGAGAAGCCGGCCGCGGACGAGGGCGAGGCATCCGTCGATGGTGAGGAACTCGTCGCGAGTGAGCCGCTCGTCGAAGCCGTCGACGTCCGGCAGGTGTTCGGCAGGGGCAAGTCCGCCCTCGCCGCCGTCGACGGTGTCTCCCTCACGGTCCGGCGCGGCGAAACCCTCGGCATCGTCGGCGAGAGCGGCAGCGGAAAGACCACCCTCGGGCGGATGCTCGTAGGACTGCTGGAGCCCACCTCCGGGCGGCTCACCCGCCGGGCCCGGGTGCAGATGGTCTTCCAGGACCCCGTCTCCTCCCTCAACCCGCGACGCTCTGTCGGCGAATCGGTCGCCGACCCGCTGCGGGCTTCCGGGGAGCGCGACGAGGTCGTGATCCGGGCCCGGGTACGGGATCTGCTGAAGCGGGTCGGGCTCGACCCCGAGCAGTACGACCGCTACCCGCACGAGTTCAGCGGCGGACAGCGCCAGCGCGTGGGGATTGCACGGGCACTGGCCGCCGAGCCGGAACTGATCGTCTGCGACGAGGCCGTCTCCGCACTCGATGTGACGACCCAGGCCCAGGTGACCGCCCTGCTGGCGCAGTTGCAGCGGGAGCTGGGGCTCGCCCTGGTCTTCATCGCGCACGACCTCGCCGTTGTACGGCAGGTCAGCGACCGGGTCGCCGTCATGCGACGGGGCCGGATCGTCGAGGAGGGTGAGGTGGACCAGGTGTACGGAGACCCCCGGGACCCGTACACCGAGCAGCTCCTGGCGGCCGTTCCCGCGCTCGATCCGGCGCTCGCGGCAGTGCGCCGCGCAGCCCGCAAGGAACTGGCCGCAGCCTGACCCTACGTGACCACCCGCTCCCATAGCGCGACAGAACGCTACCGGGGCGGGAAAGTTACGACGGTTCACCCCTTTCGGTGGGGGGGGGGGGGCCCCCCCCCCGGGCGCGCCCCCCGGGGCCCGAAGCGGGGGGCCGGCGGGGGGGGGGGGGGGACGGGGGGCCCCCCCCCACGGGGGT
>NZ_JBHVWS010000027.1:18685-81258 GCF_042882185.1 Streptomyces sp. NPDC058239 | reverse complement strand
CCCGTTTTGGGGGTGCGTTCCCCATAGGCCCGCCCCCGCCACCGGCGTATCCGCTTACGGTCGTCCCGCTGTGAGTCGCCGTTCCAGCGGCGGCCGACCACAAGGGAGATCGGGGGTGTGCTCGTGCGGATCGGACTCCTCACCGACGGTGGTTATCCGTATGCAACCGGTGAGTCCAGACTCTGGTGCGACCGTCTGGTGCGCGGACTCTCGCAGCACGAGTTCGATCTCTTCGCGCTCAGCCGCTCCGCCGAACAGGAAGCGCAGGGCTGGGTCCAGCTTCCGGCACAGGTCAGCCGGGTGCGGACGGCGCCGCTGTGGACGGCCGACGAGGACATCCTGGGCACCCACGCCTCCAAGGGGCTGCTCGCCCGGATGGTCATGGGCGGGGGCGGACGCTCGTACGGACGGCGCGAACGACAGCGCTTCACGGCGTACTTCACGGCTCTCGCGACCTCCGTCTGCACGGCGGGTGCGACGAGCGGCGAGGGCGATGCCGCAGGCGCGAGCGGGGGCGCGGGTTTCGGTGAACGGAGCGAAGACGGGCGTACCGGGCGTACGGCCGCCGGCGTCGTGGACGCGCAGTTCACGGACGGCCTGTACGGACTGGCCGAACTGGCCCGCGAACACGGGGGGCTCCCGGCGGCACTCCGCTCCGAAACCGCCGTACGCGTGCTCGAAGCCGCCTGCCGCGCCCCGGGCACCGGGCGCACCGTCCAGACCGCCACCGTCCCCGACTTCCTCGCCTTCGCCCAGGAGCTCGACCGGGTACTGCGCCCGCTCTCCCTCGACTGGTACGACGAGGAGAGCCTCGGCGCGGTCGACCTCTGCCATGCCACCTCCGGTGGTGCCGCGGCGCTGCCGGGGCTGCTGGCCAAACGCTTCTTCGGGGTACCGCTGCTGGTCACCGAGCACGGCGTGCAACTGCGGGCGCACTACCTCGCAGCGACCGACACCCCCCTGAGCGCGCCGGTACGCGCCCTGCTCGCCAACTTCCACGGACGGCTCGCCACCGAGGTGTACCGGCAGGCCGCGATCGTCACCCCCGGCAACACCCACGCCCGCCGCTGGCAGGAACGGTGCGGTGCCGAGCGCGAGAAGCTGCGCACAGTCCACCCCGGCATGGAGTCCGGCCGGTTCACGGCCCTGGGGGAGAGCGGCGACAGCGGTCCCGACGACACGCTGGTCTGGGTCGGCCGGATCGAGCCCGCCAAGGACCTGATCGCGCTGCTGCACGCCTTCGCGGAGGTGCGGAAGGCCGAACCGGACGCCCGGCTGAGGATCATCGGCGCTCCGGCGCAGGGCCCGGAAGGCGCCACCTATCTCGCGCACTGCCGGGCGCTCGCCGCCCAGCTGTTCCCCGACGAGGCCACGGACGCACACGCAGTCGGCGACAACCCGGTCTCCTTCGAGGACATCGGCGGAGCCGAGGTGCCGGATCTGTCGGAGGCCTATGCGGCGGGCGGGGTCGTCGTCCTCTCCAGCATTGTCGAAGGCTTCCCCATCAGCCTCGTCGAGGCGATGTTCTGCGGACGGGCCACGGTGTCGACGGACGTCGGCGCGGTGGTCGAAGTCATCGGCGGTACCGGGCTCGTGGTGCCCCCGCGTAATCCCAGGGCGCTCGCCGGCGCCTGCCTCGCCCTGCTGCGCGACCCCGAGCGCCGCGCGCGGCTCGGAGCGGCGGCGCGTGCCCGCGCGCTCGAACTCTTCACCGTCGAGCAGAACCTCGCGGCATTTCGCGGCATTTACCTGGAGCTGATCTCGCACGCTCCGGTGCGCAGGGAGGCCGACACGGTGAACGCCGACGGCGAACCGCGCCCGTTCGCCACTCCTCCCGAGGCGCACGTCCAGGGCCCGTGGACGGCCTCGGGCCCCGCCCCGGCAGGCACGGCCGACCCCACACCCGGCTGGGCCGCCGATCCCAGGACCGTCTGCGCTGGAGCGCGGGGAACGGGTGGCGGCGATGTGTGAACAGCAACAGGGGACGGCCGGGCCGGGCCGCAGCGGCGGGCCGGGACGGTCCGACGCAGTCGGCGACGATCACGGAGGAATCACCATGGGCGGCCCGACCGAGGTGTCCGACGCACCCGCCACACCGACCACCGGCGGAAGCTGGGACCTCCGCTCGCGGGCGCTCGTCTCCGAGACCCTCGTCTCCGAGATCTCGGAGCCGGTGTGGGGCCCGTCGAACCCGGACCCTGCAGCGATGGCGGCAGCTGCGGTCGAGCCCGTGGGCGTGCCGGACGACGCTGCTCGGAACGAGTCTTCCCGGGTTGTCGAGGCCGGTGGCGTATCGGCCGAGGCCGGCCCCCTTACGGCCGCGGACGCCGAGCCCGCTTCCGCACCGAAATCCACGGAGAAAGCGGCCACGGAGAACACCACCGCAGAGCAGGTCCCCGCAGAGCAGACCTCCGCAGAGGGAGCCGCGATTGCCCGCGCCCCCGAGATCGCGCGCGCCGCTCCGGTGCGCAAGCTCAGCGCCTCGCGCCGCGGTCCCGCCGACCCCGTGAAATCGCTGATGCACCGCCATCGCGAGCTGTGCGAACGGGCCGTCGATCCACTGGAGATCGCCGCCGGGCTCGAAGCCCATGGCGTCACCGACCGCGCCGCCGCCCGCTATCGGCACCGCGATGTCTTCTCGCTCGCCGAGGAGCTCTTCGCCCGGGTACCCGCCGTGGCGGGGGAGCCCGCAACAGCGCTCCGCGCGGCGGAGCGCGACACCGAGACGCGCGCCGCCTGGTCGCTCCGCGCACTGGTGCCGGGCGCGGCCTGCATCGCGACCGCCGGCGCGCTGAGGCTTACCGAGGGGGTGCTCGGAGACCAGGGACGGCTCGCGATCGCCCTCACCGGAGCGCTCGTCGGCATCGTCGGACTCGCCCTCAGCCTGCGCAGCGGCCCCCTGCACGCCGAAGGCCGGTCCTCGGGCACCGCCCATGTGTACGGCTGCTGGCTCCTCGGCTATGTCCTGTACGGCGAAGCGCTGCTCGACCAGGTACTCAGCGGCGGCCCCGAAGGCCCCTGGACGCTCACCCCCGCACCGCTGCTGGGGCTGGCCCTCTCCGTCGCCCCGGCCGCTTGGTGCGCGCACCTCTTCTCCGTACACGCACACCGCAAACTCATCGGCAGCCGCGCACTGGAGGAGTTCGCCGCAGGTGTGCGCCCCCTGCTGTTCGGAGCCGTCGCACTTCACCTGTGCGTCCTCGCCGGGCTGCTCTACGTCGCGCATCTCGGGTACGGGGGCGGCGGCGCCTTCGTCGGGGCGGCCGCGCTCGGTGTGCTGCTCCTGCTGGCCCGGCTGCTGACCGTGCACGGCTTCCCGGAACCCGCCGCCGTCGGACTCGCCGCCGCCTGCACCCTCGAAGCGCTGGCACCCGCCCTGGTCCTGGCCGGGCGGCTGCCCGGTCTGCACTTCCTCGCCCGTCCCGTCGACGCCCTTGTCGTGGCGGCCGGCACCGGAGCCGTACCCGCCGTCGCCTGTGGCGCAGCCGCGCTCGGGCTGCTGATCAGCGCCACTGTCGCCCTCTCCCGGGCATCCGCCCACACCGCACCCGGCGACGAAACCCGCACCACCGCGTAACCCGCGCGACCGAAGCCGCACCACCGCTCCACCCCCACATACGAACCACCCGCACGCTCCCCGCGGAGCCGACGCCGCGGGTCCTTCCCCCGTACCGCACCACACTTCCTCAAGGAGACACCGGACATGACCCCCCAATCCCCCGCACCGGCAGCCCGCCGTCGGCACCGAGGGGGCGCGCGATGAGGGTGCTGCTGCTCGGAGCCAACGGATTCCTCGGCCGGTTCGTGGCCGACCGCCTCCTCGCCGACCCCGCCGTGCACCTCACGGCGCTCGGCCGCGGCGACGACGCCGACGTACGGTTCGACCTCGCCGGCGGCAGCCCCGGCGCGCTGACCCGCTTCCTGGACGCCGTCCATCCCGGAGTCGTCGTCAACTGCGCGGGCGCCACCCGCGGCGGGGCCCGCGATCTGACCCGCCACAACACCGTCGCCGTCGCCACCGTCTGCGAGGCAATGCGGCGCAGCGGCTGTACGGCCCGTCTCGTCCAGGTCGGCTGCTCGTCGGAGTACGGGCCCTCGCAGCCCGGCTCGTCGACCGCGGAGGACGCAATTCCGCGCCCCGGCGGTCCATACGGCGTCAGCAAGCTCGCAGCCACCGAACTCGTCCTCGGCTCCGGCCTCGACGCAGTCGTGCTGCGGGTCTTCTCCCCGGTCGGCCCCGGCACCCCGGCCGGTTCCCCGCTCGGCAGGCTCGCCGAGGCGATGCGCCGGGCCATGCAGTCCGGAGACGGTGAGCTGAAGCTCAGCGGCCTCGGCGTGCAGCGCGACTTCGTCGACGTACGCGATGTCGCGCGCGCCGTGCACGCCGCCTCGCTCTCCGCCGCGCAGGGCGTCGTCAACATCGGTACCGGCCGCGCCGTGCGGCTCCGGGACGCGGCCGCCGTCCTCGCCAGGGTCGCCGGATACGCGGGCGCACTCCACGAACTCGACGCGCCCCCGCCCCGGCTGCCCATCGGCGCCCCGCGCACCTCCACCGAGTCGGTCATCGAGCATCTCTCGGCGACCCCCTCCCCCTACCCGGACGGCTGCGGGGCCTGGCAGCAGGCCGACGTCCGCACCGCCAGGGACCGGCTCGGCTGGCGCCCCCGGATCAATCTGGAGGAGTCCCTCGCCGACATCTGGATGGAGGCGGCGTGCCGTATCTGACCCGCACCGATACCGCCCGCCGGACCAGTGGCGCCGAACAGTTCGGCTTCGGCGTCCCCGGTTACGCGCATCCGCTGCTCGCCCCCACCGAATGGGCCGAGCTCACCCGCCCCGGCACCCCGCTGCACTGGGCGGTCCTCAACATCGACAACGGCCCCGGCGCCCGCCCCGACCCGCACTGTCTGGAGGCCGCGGGCCGGCTCCGCAACGCGCGGGAGCGGGCCGTGCACGGCGAGGCCCCGCAGGACTCCGCCCGGGCGGCGGGCGGCCGGCTGCTCGGTCACCTCGATCTGGCCTTCGGCAGCCGCCCCTTCGGCGAGCTGATCGCCGACGCGCAGTCCTTTCTCGACTGGTACCGCGTCGACGGCTTCTATCTCGCCCGGTGCCCGGCAG
Source organism: Streptomyces sp. NPDC058239 (assembly GCF_042882185.1). Classification (NCBI taxonomy): domain Bacteria; kingdom Bacillati; phylum Actinomycetota; class Actinomycetes; order Kitasatosporales; family Streptomycetaceae; genus Streptomyces; species Streptomyces sp. NPDC058239. Next base: position 76,140 of record NZ_JBHVWS010000027.1, on the reverse strand, counting down.
GGCGTGCCGACCTCGCGGGGGTGCGCCGTCTCACCAGCACACTCGCCACGCTTCTCGAACACGGGGAGGAGCGCGGGCTGCTGGTGCTGGGGCCGGGCACCCATCCGCATCCGGGCTATGCCGAGGCCGCCGACCAACTGGTCACCTTCTCCGGACCATGGACCGACTACCGCTGGTCGCAGGTGGCGGAGTGGACCGCCGCCTATCCGCCGGAACGGTTCGCGCACTTCGTCCACGGCGTTCCGCGCACCCACCTCGAAGAGGCCATGCGCATCGCCCGCTGGCAGGGCGCGGGCACGATCTTCTTCACGGACCGGGACAGTCGACACGGACAAACGGACCCATTCGCGGCGCTGCCCAGGTACTGGGACGAAATCGTCTCGCGGATCGGACCTGGTATCTCGGAATGAGGAGGGGCGTGGCAGTGTTACGGCAAGAACAACCGTACGTAGCTGAAGTACGTAGAAACCGACCACCTGCATTGTTGAGGTTCCTGTGTCGCTGCCACCCCTGGTCGAGCCAGCTGCTGAGCTCACCGTCGACGAGGTCCGCAGGTACTCCCGCCACCTGATCATCCCGGATGTCGGGATGGACGGGCAGAAGCGGCTGAAGAACGCAAAGGTGCTCTGTGTCGGCGCCGGCGGTCTCGGCTCGCCGGCCCTGATGTACCTGGCCGCCGCCGGTGTCGGCACGCTCGGCATCGTGGAGTTCGACGAGGTCGACGAGTCGAACCTGCAGCGCCAGATCATCCACAGCCAGGCCGACATCGGCCGCTCCAAGGCCGAGTCCGCCAAGGACTCGGTGCTGGGCATCAACCCGTACGTGAATGTGGTCCTTCACGAGGAGCGGCTCGAAGCCGACAACGTGATGGACATCTTCGCCCAGTACGACCTGATCGTGGACGGCACGGACAACTTCGCCACCCGCTATCTGGTCAACGACGCAGCCGTACTGCTGAACAAGCCGTACATCTGGGGTTCGATCTACCGCTTCGACGGCCAGGCGTCCGTCTTCTGGTCCGAGCACGGCCCCTGCTACCGCTGCCTCTACCCGGAGCCGCCCCCGCCGGGCATGGTCCCCTCCTGCGCCGAGGGCGGCGTGCTCGGGGTGCTCTGCGCCTCGGTCGGCTCCATCCAGGTCACGGAGGCCATCAAGCTGCTCGCCGGTATCGGCGACCCGCTGGTCGGCCGGCTGATGATCTACGACGCCCTGGAGATGCAGTACCGCCAGGTCAAGGTCCGCAAGGACCCCGACTGCGCGGTCTGCGGCGAGAACCCGACCGTCACCGAGCTCATCGACTACGAGGCCTTCTGCGGCGTCGTGTCCGAGGAGGCCCAGGAGGCGGCGCTCGGCTCCACGATCACTCCCAAGCAGCTCAAGGAGTGGATCGACGCGGACGAGAAGATCGAGATCATCGACGTCCGTGAACCGAACGAGTTCGAGATCGTCTCGATCCCCGGCGCCCGGCTGATCCCGAAGAACGAGTTCCTGATGGGCAACGCCCTCCAGGACCTCCCGCAGGACAAGCGCATCGTCCTGCACTGCAAGACCGGTGTCCGCAGTGCCGAGGTCCTCGCGGTCCTCAAGTCGGCGGGCTTCGCCGACGCGGTGCATGTGGGCGGCGGCGTGATCGGCTGGGTCAACCAGATCGAGCCCGAGAAGCCGGTGTACTAAACGCTGAGCATGCCGAAGGGGCCGGTCCGCGCACTGCGGACCGGCCCCTTCGGCATGCACATGTCCCGCGTCACGAGCAGGTCCTGCCGTCCGCCGGGACCTTCCCGTCGAGGAAGTACGCGTTGACGGTCGACGTCACACACGTGCTCTCGCCGTACGCGCCGTGCCCCTCACCCTTGTTGGTGAGCATGATGCCGACGCCCTTGCCCAGCTCGTCCGCCATCTTCTGCGCACCCTCGTAGGGCGTCGCCGGGTCACCGGTCGTACCGACCACCAGGATCGGACCGGCGCCCGGAGCGCTCGCCTCCGGGTTGTCGTGCTCACCCTTCACCGGCCACTCGGCACACCAGCCGGCCGTGTCCCACGCCAGGAACGGGCCGAACACCGGGGACAGCTTCCGGAACTCGGGCAGCATGGCCCTGGCCTCGGCCGCCGTCGGCCGGAGCTTGCTGTCCGCGCAGGAGATGGCGCGCTGCGAGTGGTTCTGGGTGTCGTAGTGCCCCTTCTCGTCACGGCCGTTGTACGCGTCGGCCAGCTGGAGCAGCATGTTGCCGGTGCCGCTCTTCTCGGCCTCGTCCAGCGCCTGCGTCAGATACGGCCAGCTGCTCTTGGAGTAGAGCGGCATGACGATGCCGGTGATGGCCAGCGACTCGTTGAGCTCGCGGCCCGAGGTGGTCGGCAGCGGCTTCTTGTCGATCTGCTCCAGCAGCCGGGCGATGCGCTGCGTCCCGGCCTTCGGGTCCTGGCCGCGGTCCTTGAGGTAGTTCTCCAGCGCCCGCTGGAAGCCGGTCGCCTGGTTGCGGGCGTGCCCGATCGCGTCCGCGGTCGGGTCGACGACGGCGTCCAGGACGGTCCGGCCGACGTTCTTGGGGAAGAGGTGCGCGTAGGTGCCGCCGAGCTCCGTGCCGTACGACATGCCGAAGTAGGTGAGCTTCTTGTCGCCGAGTACCTCACGGATCAGATCCATGTCCCGGGCGGCGTTCGTCGTACCGACGTACGGCAGGACCTTGCCGGAGCGGCGCTCGCAGCCGGCGCCGAAGTCCGCGCCGTCCTTCATGAACGCCACCTCCTCCGCCGCCGTGTCCGGAGTCATGTCCACCTTCCGGTTGGCGTCCTCCGCCTCCTTGTCGGTACGGCAGTTCACCCCTGCGCTGCCCGCGACCCCACGCGGGTCGAAGCTCACCAGGTCGTAACGGGCGTTGAGCTTCTTGTACGAGCCGGCGGCGCGCGGCAGTATCGAGACGCCCGAACCGCCCGGGCCGCCGAAGTTGAACAGCATCGCGCCGAGGCGCCGGCCTTCGTCCCGGGCCTTCTTGCGGATCACGGCGATCCCAATGGTGTCGCCGTCCGGCTTCGCGTAGTCCAGTGGCACCTCGACCGTCGCGCACAGCCAGTCGCCACCGGGTGCGCTGCCGCCCGCGGGGGCCTTGCAGCTGTTCCAGTCCGGCCGCTGGGAGGTGAGAGCGGCGGGCAGCTCGGGCATGCCGGGCTGCCCGCTCGGAGTGGCCGGCCGGCCGGGCGAGGACGCCGCACTGCGGTCCGTCCTGTCGTCCGGCTTGTCGTCCGTACCCCCGTCACAGCCCGCGAGCAGCCCCGTCAGCAGAAGTGCGGCGCCCGCCAGAGCTCCGGCGCGTGCGTGTCCGACCACGTGTACGTCCCTCCCCGATGTGCCTGTACATACGACGTACAGAAAGTGCGCCCATGCTAGGCCGTCCGGGACGGTGAATTACTTGCAGACCGTCCCGGCCGCCGGAACCTTGCCCTTCAGCAGATAGTCGTCCACGGCCTTCTGCACACAGGCATCGCCGCTGTTGTACGCGCCGTGTCCCTGGCCCTCGTACGTCATCTGCACACCGACGCCCTTGCCCAGCGCGTCGGCCATCGCCTTCGCTCCCTTGTACGGGGTCGCCGGGTCGCCGGTGTTGCCGATGACGAGGATGGGGGCCGCTCCCGGGGCGCTGACGTCCGGGACCTCCCAGGCGCCCGCCACCGGCCAGCCGGTGCAGGTCATCAGACCCCAGGCCAGATAGTCACCGAAGATCGGTGAGGCGGACTGGAACTCCGGGAGCTTCGCCATGGTCTGGTCCGCGGTGAACCGCTGCTTGGAGTCGGCGCAGTTGATGGCGACGTTGGCGGCCATCGAATTGTCGTAGCGCCCGTCGGCCTCACGGCCGTTCAGCGAGTCAGCGAGGGCGAGGAGCAGCGCACCGTCCCCGCCGTCGGCGTCGTCCACTCCCTGCTCCAGCAACGGCCAGGTCTCCTTGGAGTAGAGGGAGGCCGCGATGCCGGTGACGGCCAGGCTCTCCGTCAGCTGCCGGGACCCGATCCCCGGGATCGGCTTCTTCTCCAGCCGGGTGAGAAGGCCGGAGATCCCCTGCTCGACCTGCTTCCCGGTGGAACCGGGGAGCCTGCAGGCGGCGCCGCGGTCCACGCAGTCCTTGGTGAAGTTGTCCAGCGCGAGCTGGAACCCCTTGGCCTGGCCGAGCGAGGACTGCACGGAATCCAGGGTCGGGTCGACCACCCCGTCCAGCACCGACCTGCCGATGTTCTTCGGGAACAAATTGGCGTAGACGCCGCCCAATTCGGTGCCGTACGAGAAGCCGAAGTAGTACAGCTTCTTGTCGCCGAGCACCTGACGCATCAGATCCATGTCGCGGGCGGCGTTGGTGGTGCCGACGTAGGGGAGTTCCTTGCCGGAGTTCTTCTTGCAGGCCAACGCGAACGTCTTGGTGTCCTTGACGAAGGCATTCACCTCGGCGCTGCTGTCCGGAGTGACGTCGGTCTCGTAGCGGGCGTCGAGCTGCCGGTCGGTCTCGCATTCCACGCCCGCGCTGCGGCCGACCCCGCGCGGGTCGAAGCTGACCAGGTCGTAGCCGGCGCGCAGCTTGTCGTAGTCGGTGCCGAAGGCGGGCAGCGTGGCGACACCGGAGGCGCCGGGACCGCCGAAGTTGAAGATGAGTGAGCCGATCCGCTTGTCCGGATTCTTGGCCTTGGCCCTGATGAGTGCCAGCTCGATCGTCTCGCCGCCCGGATTCGCGTAGTCGAGCGGGGCCTTCATGAAGGAACACTCCCAGGTGGCGCCACCGGGCAGGGGCGACGGGGCCTTTCCGCCGCCCTGCGCCGGGGACGGGGCAGGGCAGGGCTTCCACGTCAGCTTCTGGGCTGCGAGGTCGCCGGACCTGCTCGCCTCGGCGGCATTCGCCGCAACCGGAGAGCGCGGCGGCCCGTCCGGGTCGTCCTTGCTGCCGCTCTCCGAGCAGGCGGTGATGGGAAGGAGCACGGTGACGGCGGCGGCGAGAGCGGCGGCACGCAGGGCGGGAGAGGTCCTCATGGCCCCATCGTGCGGCGGGAACCGGACCCGTGCACGAGGCACTGGTCCGAGCGGGTGGCCGGGGCTCTCCCAGGTCGCCCGACCGGCCTCGCGGACAGGCGCGTGCTACGGATGAGGAACCGTCAGCTCGCCCCTGCGGGTCAGAGCTCGCCCTTGCGGGTCAGATGGTTGAAGCAGAGCCAGCCGGGAAGCACCGGCAGCCACAGCGTCAGCAGTCGGTACAGCAGAACGGCCGGTGCCGCGACCTCCTTCGGCAGGCCGACCGCGATCAGCCCCAGCGTCAGCGCGCCCTCGACCGCGCCCATTCCGCCCGGTGTGGGCGCCGCCGACCCCAGCGCGTTACCGGCCAGGAAGACCACCGCGATGCTCGCGTAACTGAGATGCGGCACATCCGGGCCGCTGAACGCCCGGACCGACGCGTCCAGACACATCACGAACAGGCCGGTCAGCAGCAGCATTCCGCCGATGCCCGTCAGCAGCTTCTGCGGCCGCTGCACCACGTCGAGCATGCGCGGCACGACTCCGGCGAACAGCGACCGCACCCGCGTCACCACGAACTTCCGCAGGAACGGAACCGCCGTCACCACCAGCACCAGCACCGCGACCGTCAGCAGCCCGGCGATCACGGTCCTGGAAGGAGTCAGCGAAGACGGGGTCCTCTCGGTGCCGGTCAGATAGCCGAACGCCGCCAGCAGCAGAATGTGGCAGCCGAGACCGAACAGCTGCGAGGCGCCGACACTCGCCACGGCGAGACCCGGACGCACCCCGGCGCGCTGCAGGAAGCGGGTGTTCAGCGCCACACCGCCGACCGCGGCCGGGGCGACGATCTTCACGAAGGACCCGGCGACCTGTGCCAGCACGGTCTTGCCGAAGGGAACCCGCTCCGGCACGAAGCCCAGCAGGCTCATCGCCGCCGCGACATAGCTGAGGGCCGAGAAGCCGACCGCGGCCGCCACCCAGCCCCACTCCGCCTGCTCGACGACCGCACCGAAGTCGGCCTGGGTGAACTGCGAGATGAGGAAGTACGCGGCGATGGCGCCGGCGATGCAGCTGACCAGGGTGCGCGCCTTGATGCGCTCCAGCCGGACCGGTTCGACCGGTGCCTGCGGCCGGATCAGCAGCACCTGCTGCCGCATCTGGGAGAGCAGATCCTCCTCGCGCGCCTCTTCCAGCGCGTCGTCCATGGCCCGCTTCTCGGCCTGCTTCTGGTTGCGCAGCGACTTGCGGGCGGCCTTGTGGTCCGGCACCGGACCGGCGGTGGAGGTCTCCTGAGCCGCCCCGTGTTCGAGCGCCCTGGCACGCTTGGCCGCGTCCGACGCATCGAGCACCGCCTCGCGCTCGCGCTGCGAGCGTTCCCGGGCGAGCCGGCGCAGGGCCGCCCGGGTGGAGCGGCTCAGCGCGATCGGCTGCAACAGCGGAAGACAGTCCGCGACGGCATCGGGGCCGAGCACCTCCAGAGCACCGGCGACGGCCCGCTCGGCGCCCACCCGCAGACCCGTGGTGGTCAGCAGCTGAGCGACATCCATCCGCAGGACCAGATCACCGGCCGCGATCTCGCCGCCGCGCAGATCGGTGACGAACACCTTGCCGGAACGATCGGCCAGGATGGCGTCGCCGGTGAGCCTGCGGTGCGCGATCCGCCGCGACTGGAGCGCCTTCACCTGGCGCCAGGCACCGCGCACCAGCTCGTCGCTGACCTCGGAGTCCTCCAGCGCATCCAGGGAACGGCCGCCGATGTGCTCGTACACCAGCATCACGGCGTCGGGCCCGAGCTCGGAGGTGGCGATCAGCTTGGGTGCGTTCGCCCCGGCGGCGATCGCCGCGTACGCGAGCAGCGCCTCCTGCTCCAGAGCCTGACGCAGCGACTGGATGGAGCGGCGCTGGGTGATGCCGCGCAGGGTGAGCCTGCGCCACACCCGGTAGAAGAAGCCCTGGGCCTGTTGCTCGCGGTCGACGACCGTCACATCGAGTGGCGGCCCGTCCTCCAGGGTGACCAGATAGCGGCGCCCGCGGTCGTTCTGATCGCCGGAGTCGGGTGCGTCCTCGGCGCGCATCGCGGTGACCGGACGGAAGCCGACACGGCGCAGACCGGCCATCAGATGCTGACCGGTCGGCCGTACGTTCGGCGAGCCGACCGCGTACAGCGTGCCGTATGCCACGGTCCAGCCGATCAGCACGGTGAGGATGATCGAGAACGGGGTCGTATAGCCGCCGACCAGCATGGCGAACGCGTCGAGCAGCAGCACCACCCACAGCACGACCCGCCAGCGCGGCCGTCTCGCCATCCCGACCGCCGTCATATAGGCGATCACGGGGGCGAGATAGCCGTGTACGGGATCGGTGAGCGCGTCACCGGGCTGCGGCTGGGTCAGGGCGTCCTGAATGGTGCCGGGGGCGGACTTCGCCACCCAGAGGTCGGCGGCGAGCGTGACGCCGTGCGCCAGTACGGCGGCGAGCACGCCGTCCGCGATCCGCAGTCCGTCGCGTTTGATCAGCCGCTCGATGGCGAACGCGACCGGAACGAGCAGCACGGCGATGCTGGAGACCAGACCGGCGATCTTGATCAGGATGTCGGGCGCCTGGCCGGTTCCCTTGTTGATGTCCTGTTCGAGACCGGTGGTCGTGCCGTGGGCGAACGCGGCGATCGACAACAGGATGACGATCGCCAGGACCCCGATGAGGAGCCGCATGAGATCGGAGGGGCGGTGCACCCGGGCGGGGAGCAGCGGCTCGTCTCCCGAGACGCGCTCGGCCTGTTCCGCCGCGGCGGACGAGAGCGTCGAGCCGACCAGGTGCCCGGGGACCTCCCCCTGCTCCGCACCGGACTTCTCCTGCTCCGCAGCGGGCTTCCCGGCGGGTCCGTCCGAAGCGTCCGGGTACGGCTCGGCGTCGGGGGCGTTCGCCGCCTTCGGTGGCTGCACGCCCTGCTCCTTCGTCGCCTCTGATTGGTCTTCGTGTTCTCGTATCACCGGTCACCGCCCGCACGATGGTGGCACGGCCCGGCGACAGAGGAGGGCATCAGGGTGCACTGCGCGGACACGCGAAGCGCAAGATACGCTCCTTTGCTCCCGCACGCACGCCCCGTGAAAGGGCGCACACGGATCGGGCCGGGCTGTCGGTGGCGTACGGCAGGATGGGCCGGATGAGCCAATACCGGACGAGCGGCGACGGGACGAGCGGCGACCGGACGATCGACGAGTTGCCGGAGTACGCGGAGCGGGTGCTCGATGTCGCCGAGCTGATTCCGCCCGGCCGTGTCATGACGTACGGAGATGTCGCCGAGTGGCTGGGCGACGGCGGCCCACGCCAGGTCGGCCGGGTCATGGCGCTGTACGGGGCCGCGGTGCCGTGGTGGCGCGTGGTGCGCGCAGACGGAGCGCTGCTGCCCGGCCACGAACTGCGGGCGCTGGACCACTACCGCGAGGAGAGCACCCCGCTGCGCGAGGCGTCTCGCAGCGCGGAGGGCCATCTGCCGCGACTCGACATGAAGCGGGCGCGGTGGGACGGCGTCACCGGCGGTGTGGGCGCGGACGCGGACAGGGACAAGGGCGGAGGTGCTCACATCTGACAGCTTCGGCCATTCGGGGGCGCAACGGGCAGCGCCGGGCCCGGCGCGTGATGTGGAACACGAAGCGATACGCGACGGCCCCCGTGACACGGAACGTGACGAGGCACGCAGCGGACTCGCCCCGGACCGCACCCCCGCTGGCGTAGCGTCGACAGTTCGCGGCACGCACCGCACCCTCAGCACCAGTACACCCACCAGGACCGGCGATCCACGTGAGCTCCTCCTCCTTCACCCGGCACAGTCCGCACCGTCAGGCACGGCAGAGGACCGCGGGCGCGTACCGACTGGTGCGCACCCCGCCGGGCTCCGTGAATCCCCCTCTCCTGGACGCGGCGCAACGTGCAGTGGTTGATCACCCCGGAGGCCCGCTCCTGGTGCTCGCCGGACCGGGCACCGGCAAGACGACCACACTCGTCGAGGCGGTCGCCGCACGTGTCGCACGGGGCTGCGACCCGGCCCGCATCCTGGTCCTCACCTTCAGCCGCAAGGCCGCCGTGGAGCTGCGCGACCGGATGGCCGCCCGGCTCGGTGCCGCCCGCGGTCCGCAGGCCACCACGTTCCACTCCTTCTGTTACGCACTGGTCCGCGCCCATCAGGACGCCGACCTCTTCGCCGAACCGATGCGGCTGCTCTCCGGACCGGAGCAGGACGTCACCGTCCGCGAGCTGCTCGCCGGCCAGCTCGAACTGGAACAGGACGGCTTCGCGCACATCCGCTGGCCTGACGAGCTGCGGGCCTGTCTGACCACGCGCGGTTTCGCCGACGAGGTACGGGCGGTGCTCGCCCGCAGCCGTGAGCTGGGCCTGGGCCCGGACGCGCTGACCGACTTCGCCCGTCGCACCGGCCGCCCGGACTGGGGCGCCGCCGCCGAGTTCCTCGCCGAGTACCTGGATGTGCTGGACGCACAGGGGGTGCTGGACTACGCGGAGCTGGTGCACCGGGCCGTGCTGCTCGCGGAGCGCCCCGAGGTGTCGGCGCTGCTGGCCGGGCAGTACGACGCGGTATTCGTGGACGAGTACCAGGACACGGACCCGGCGCAGGTGCGGCTGCTGCATGCACTGGCCGGCAACCGGGGGAGCGCCCCGGGGGCCGGGGGCGGCCGGAACCTGATCGCCTTCGGCGACCCCGACCAGTCGATCTATGCGTTCCGGGGGGCCGATGTGAACGGCATCCTCGACTTCCCGGAGATGTTCCGGCGGGCGGACGGCGCCACGGCACCGGTCGGCGTCCTCACGACCTCGCGCCGCTCCGGCGGACAACTGCTGGCCGCCACCCGGCTGCTCACCCGTCGGATGCCGCTGACCCGGCTGCCCTCGGCGAAGGTCCGCGCCCACCGGGAGCTCGCCGCGGTCCGCGAGGGCGGCAGCGTGGAGACGTACACCTACCCGACCGCCTCCGCCGAGCTCGACAACATCGCCGATCTGCTGCGCCGAGCACATCTGGAGGACGGCGTCCCGTGGAACGAGATGGCGGTGCTCGTACGGGCCGGAGGCCGCACGATCCCCTCGGTGCGCCGGGCCCTGACCTCGGCGGGCGTCCCCGTGGAGGTCGACGGCGACGACCTCCCCCTGCGCCATGAGCCGGCGGTGGCCCCGCTACTGACGGCCCTCCGCGCGGTTGCGACAGCGGCGCTGCGCCGGGGTGCGCCGGGTGCGGAGACGGAGGCCCCGGCCTCGGAGGGTGTGGAGACTCCCGACTCGGAGGTCCGAGAGGGCGCGGAGACGGAGGCCCCGGCCTCGGAGGGTGTGGAGACTCCCGACTCGGAGGTCCGAGAGGGCGCGGAGGCCCCGGCCTCGGAGGGTGCGGAGGCGGAGGTCCCGGCTCCTCCTGGCCGGGAGCCCGACCAGGCTCCCGGCCAGGTCCCCGTCAAGGCTCCCGGCCGGGAATCCGCCCCCGAAGCGCCCTCCTGGCTGGACACCGAGACGGCCCTGACCCTCCTCACCTCCCCCCTCGGCTCCATGGACGCGGCCGACCTGCGCCGGCTCGGCCGGGCCCTGCGCGACGAGGAGCGGGCCGCCGGCAATCGCGTGCCGGCGCCCTCCGGCGACCTGCTGGCCCGCGCTCTCGCCGAGCCCGAACGGCTCGTCGCACATGATCCGGCGTACGCCCGCGGCGCCCAGCGCCTCGGCGCGCTCCTGCGCAAGGCGCGCGAGCTTCTCGAAGGCGGCGGTACCGCGGAAGAAGCCCTGTGGGAGCTGTGGGCCGGCACCCCGTGGCCGGGGCGGCTGGAGCGTGCCGCGCTGCGCGGCGGTGCGGGCGGCCGCAACGCCGATCGCGACCTCGACGCCGTCTGTGCGCTCTTCGACACCGCGGCCCGCGCCGAGGAACGCACCGGCGGGCGTGGCGCGCTCAACTTCCTGGAGGAGGTCGACGCCCAGGACATCGCCGCCGACACCCTCTCCAGGCGCGCGGTGCGCCCCGACGCCGTACGGCTGATGACCGCGCACAGGTCCAAGGGCCTGGAGTGGCGCCTCGTCGTCGTCGCAGGGGTGCAGGAGGGGCTCTGGCCGGACCTGCGCCGCCGCGGTTCGCTCCTCGAAGCGGACCGGATCGGCCGCGACGGCCTGGCCGAACCGCTCACCCCCGGCGCCCTCCTCGCCGAGGAACGCCGCCTCTTCTACGTCGCTGCGACCCGCGCCCGCGAACGTCTCGTCGTCACCGCGGTCAAGGCGCCCGCCGACGACGGCGACCAGCCGTCGCGCTTCCTCACCGAGCTCGGCGTCGAACCGCGCGACGTCACCGGCCGGCCACGCCGACCGCTCGCCGTCGCCGCGCTCGTCGCCGAACTCCGCGCCACCACCGTCGACCCCGACGCCTCGGACGCCCTGCGCGAGGAGGCCGCCCACCGCCTCGCCCGCCTCGCCGCGCTCACCGACGACGAGGGCCAGCCGCTCGTACCGGCGGCCCATCCCTACCGCTGGTGGGGTCTGTACGAGCCCACCCGCTCCGCCGTTCCGCTCCGCGACCGGGACCAGCCCGTCTCGCTCTCCGGCAGCGCGCTCGACCAGCTCGCCAACACCTGCGCGCTCCAGTGGTTCCTCGGCCGTGAGGTGAAGGCGGATGCCCCGGCGACGGCCGCACAGGGCTTCGGCAACGTCGTCCACGTACTCGCCGACGAGGTGGCCTCCGGACGTACCCCCGCCGATCTGGCTGTCCTGATGGAGCGGCTGGACTCGGTCTGGGACGGCCTCGTCTTCGACGCCCCCTGGAAGTCCCGGCAGGAGAAGGAACAGGCCAGGGCCGCCCTCGAACGCTTCCTGCGCTGGCACGTCATGGACCGCACCGGCCGCACCCCCGCCGCGAGCGAGCACGACTTCGACGTGACGCTCGAAGCGGGGGAGTACGAGGTACGGATCCGCGGCTCCATGGACCGCGTCGAACGGGACGCCGACGGCCGGGCATACGTCGTCGACTTCAAGACCGGCAAGCAGTCCCCGACCAAGGACGAGGTCGCCCGCCACCCCCAGCTCGCCGTGTACCAGCTGGCAGTCCGGGAAGGGGCGGTCGACGAGATCTTCGACGGCGATCGCCCCGTCCCCGGCGGCGCCGAACTCGTACAGCTGAGACAGCCCGCCCCGAAGAAGGAGGGCGGCGACGCCCTTCCCAAGGTGCAGGCCCAGGAACCGCTCTTTGGCGAGTGGGTCCCCGACCTGCTGGCCACGGCCGCCGGCCGGGTCCTGGACGAACGGTTCACCCCCACGACCGGCCAGCACTGCACGCACTGCACCTTCCGCGCCTCGTGCAGCGCACAGCCGGAGGGCCGTCACATCCTGGAGTGAGAGCCTGCCGGACATCGAGGCAGCCGCGCGGATCGGCAGCGAGCGCGGCAGCCGCCGCCTCACGGCCGGCGGGGTGGTTGTCCCTGCCACCGAGAAATACGTCATACACCCGGGCCGGATGCGCCTCGGTCGTATCCGTGTGCCGGTGCGGGCCGGAGACGTCAAGGCCGGATGCGGCGAGTGCTCATGAGGCCGTCCTCGCAACGGGGTTGGGGTGATCGGCGTTCAAGGCAGGCCGGACCCGGACCACCGGGCGACCCTGTTACGGGCCGCCGGTCGGGTCTGTTGCGGGGGCCACCGGCCCGCCCGGACCGTCCGGCGGCCCCGGCACGTTGTCGGTGCGCCCGGTTAGCCTCTGTCAGGTGTCCTCACGCATCACCGATCCCGAGCAGCTGAAGGAGCTCCTCGGGATCCCGTTCACCCCGGAGCAGACGGCCTGCATCACAGCGCCGCCCGCCCCGCAGGTGATCGTGGCCGGAGCCGGGTCGGGGAAGACCACGGTCATGGCGGCGCGCGTGGTGTGGCTGGTGGGGACCGGCCAGGTCGCCCCGGAGCAGGTCCTCGGACTCACCTTCACCAACAAGGCGGCGGGCGAGCTCGCCGAGCGCGTCCGCAAGGCCCTGATCGCGGCCGGGGTCACTGATCCGGACGCCATCGATCCGGACAACCCTCCGGGCGAGCCCAGCATCTCCACGTACCACGCGTTCGCCGGCCGGCTCCTCACCGAGCACGGGCTGCGCATCGGCCTCGAACCCACCACCCGCCTCCTCGCCGACGCCACCCGCTACCAGCTGGCCGCCCGCGTACTGCGTGAGGCGCCCGGCCCCTATCCGGCCCTGACGAGGTCGTTCCCCACGCTGGTCAGCGATCTGCTGGCCCTCGACGGCGAGCTGGCCGAGCATCTCGTACGCCCCGAACAGCTCGCGGAGTACGACACCGACCTGCTCCGTACGCTGGAAACGGCCCGGCTGACCAATGCCGAGCTGCGCAAGATACCCGAGGCCGCCCAGGCCCGTCGTGAGCTGCTGCAGCTGACCCGCCGCTACCGCGAGGCCAAGAAGAGCCGCGACGTCCTCGACTTCGGCGACCAGATCGCCCTCTCCGCCGAGCTGGCCCTCACCCGCCCCGAGGTCGGCGCGATCCTGCGCGACGAATTCCGCGTCGTGCTGCTCGACGAGTACCAGGACACCTCCGTCGCCCAGCGCCTGCTGCTCTCCGCCCTCTTCGGCAGGGGCCCCGGGACAAGGGTTACGGAGGTGGAGACCGGGGCGGAGTCCGGCGCGACCAACGGGGCGGTGGCCACCGGTCATGCCGTCACCGCCGTCGGCGACCCCTGCCAGGCGATCTACGGCTGGCGCGGTGCCTCCGTGGCCAACCTCGACGACTTCCCGCTCCACTTCCCGCACGCCGACGGCACCCCCGCCACCCGCTACTCCCTCAGCGAGAACCGCCGCAGCGGCGGCCGCCTCCTTCACCTCGCCAACGGCCTCGCCGCGCCCCTGCGTGCCATGCACGAAGGCGTCGAGGCGCTGCGCCCCGCCCCGGGCGCCGAGCGCGACGGCATTGTCCGCTGCGCCCTGCTCCGTACCCACACAGAAGAGATCGACTGGCTCGCCGACTCGATCGCCCACCTCGTGAGGACCGGGAAGGCGCCCGGCGAGATCGCCGTCCTGTGCCGCACCGCGGGTGACTTCCCGGAGATCCAGGCCGCGCTGGTGGCCCGCGACATCCCGGTCGAGGTCGTCGGCCTGTCCGGGCTGCTGCACCTGCCCGAGGTCGCCGACCTCGTCGCGGTCTGCGAGGTCCTCCAGGACCCCGGTGCCAACGCCTCCCTGGTCCGGCTGCTCACCGGCCCCCGCTGGCGGATCGGCCCCCGCGACCTGGCACTCCTCGGCCGCCGCGCCCGCCTCCTCGTCCACCGTGCCTCCCACGGCGACGAGGACGACTTCGACCCCGACCGCCGCCTCGCCGAGGCCGTCGAAGGCATCGACCCGGCCGAAGTGATCTCGCTCGCCGACGCCCTGGACACCTTCCTCGAATCGGGCGGAGGAGAGGACGACGGACTTCCGTTCTCCACCGAGGCTCGCATCCGCTTCGCCCGCCTGGCCGCCGAACTGCGCGACCTGCGCCGCTCGCTGGCCGACCCCCTGATGGACGTGCTGCACCGCGTCCTCGCCACCACCGGCCTGGAGGTCGAGCTCTCCGCATCGCCGCACGCCCTGGCCGCCCGCCGCCGCGAGACCCTCGCCAACTTCCTCGACGTCGCGGCCCGCTTCGCCGCCGTCGACGGCGAGGCCACCCTGCTCGCCTTCCTGGGTTTCCTGCGCACGGCAGTCCAGTACGAGAAGGGCCTGGACAACGCCCTGCCCGGCGGCGAGAACACCGTCAAGGTCCTCACCGCCCACAAGTCCAAGGGCCTGGAGTGGGACGTCGTCGCGGTGCCCGGCCTGGTCACCGGACAGTTCCCCAGCAGCCAGTCCCGCGACGCCTGGACCTCCCAGCCCAAGGTCCTCCCGCACGCCCTGCGCGGGGACACGGCCACCCTCCCCGTCATCCACTCCTGGGACGCCAAGGGGCTCAAGGGCTTCAAGGAAGAGATGAAGGAGCACCAGCACACCGAGGAGCTCCGCCTGGGATACGTCACCTTCACCAGGCCCCGCACCCTGCTGCTCGGCTCCGGCCACTGGTGGGGCCCGACCCAGAAGAAGCCGCGCGGCCCGTCCGACTTCCTGCATGCGCTGTACGAGCACTGCGCGGCCGGCCACGGCGAGATCGAGGCCTGGGCGGACGAACCGGCCGAGGACGAGGAGAACCCGGCCCTCGCCGAGAAGGATGCCGACCGGGCGTGGCCGCTCCCCCTGGACGACACCGCCCTGACCCGCCGCCGGGCCGCCGCGGACACGGTGATGGCACATCTGGAGGCCCTCGCCGCGGCGGGGAGTGTTCCGGATATCTACGAGGCGCCGTCCGACGCCCCGGATCCGTACGACGATCCGTACGACGCCTCTTACGACGACGACCCGTTCCCCGACGGCGAGGCGTACCCCGACGAGGCCGACGACTGGGACGCCCTGTCGAAGGAGCCCCCACCGTCCCCCGCCCCCGGACCACACGCCCCCGCCCCCACGCCACACATCCCGGCGGCCCGCACGCCGGAGCCCGCCGGGGAAGAGCCACTCACCCCCGAGGAATCCCGCACACTCGCCTCCTGGGACCGCGACCTCGACGCCCTCACCGGCGAACTGCGCCGCGCCCGCGCCACTGTGCGAGACGTCCTCGTACCCGCCTCGCTCTCCGCCACCCAGCTACTGCGTCTCGCCGACGACCCCGACGGCTTCGCCCAGGAGCTGGCCCGCCCCATGCCGCGGCCCCCGCAGCCCGCGGCCCGCCGGGGTACCCGTTTCCACGCCTGGGTGGAGTCCCGCTTCGAGGAGCTGCCGCTGCCCATGCTCGGGCCGGACGAGCTGCCCGGCGGCGACGAGAGCGACGCCGAGATCGCCGACGAGCGTGACCTCGCCGCACTCAAGGAGGCCTTCGAGCGCACCCCGTACGCCCGCCGTACTCCGTACCGAGTGGAGACGCCGTTCCAGATCACTCTGGCCGGCCGGGTGATCCGGGGACGTATCGACGCGGTGTACCGCACCGGGGACACGTACGAGATCGTCGACTGGAAGACCACCCGCACCAACACCGCCGACCCCCTCCAGCTGGCGGTCTACCGTCTGGCCTGGGCCGAGCTGCACGATCTGCCGCTCACCGACGTCACCGCCACGTTCTTGTACGTACGCAGCGCGGAGACCGTCCGCCCCACCCGCCTCCCGGGCCGGGCGGAGCTGGAGCGGCTCCTGCTGGACGAGCCACCTCCCACGGGCCGATAGGCTCAAGGCCATGAGCGACACCCCGGACAGCGCCGTCCGTACGTACACCGAACAGCACCGCACAGCCTTCCTCGACGACCTCGCCGAATGGCTGCGCATCCCGTCCGTATCCGCCCAGCCGGTCCACGACGGGGACGTACGACGCAGCGCCGAGTGGCTGTCCGCCAAGCTCAAGGAGACCGGCTTCCCGGTCACCGAGATCTGGGAGACGCCCGGCGCTCCCGCGGTCTTCGCCGAGTGGCCGTCCGACGACGCGGACGCACCGACAGTCCTCGTCTACGGGCACCACGACGTGCAGCCCGCAGCCCGTGAGGACGGCTGGGACACCGACCCGTTCGAGCCGGTGATCCGCGACGGCCGCATGTACGGGCGGGGCGCCGCCGACGACAAGGGGCAGGTATTCTTCCACACCCTCGGCGTCCGGGCCCACCTCGCCACCACCGGCCGCACCACCCCGGCCGTCAACCTCAAGCTGCTGATCGAGGGCGAGGAGGAGTCCGGCTCACCGAACTTCCGCGCCCTGGTCGAGGAGCAGGCCGCCCGGCTCACCGCCGATGCCGTGATCGTCTCCGACACCGGCATGTGGGACGAGACGACCCCCACGGTCTGCACCGGTATGCGAGGCCTCGCCGAGTGCGAGATCGAGCTGTACGGCCCCGAGCAGGACATCCACTCCGGCTCCTTCGGCGGCGCGGTCCCCAATCCGGCGACCGCCGTGGCCCGGCTCGTCGCCGCACTGCACGACGCGGACGGACGGGTCGCGATCCCCGGTTTCTACGACGGGGTGACGGAACTCACCGACACCGAGCGCGCGCTCTTCGCCGAGCTGCCCTTCGACGAGGCCACCTGGCTGCGTACCGCCAAGTCACGAGCGGCGTCGGGCGAGGCCGGCCACTCCACGCTGGAACGCATCTGGGCCCGCCCCACCGCCGAGGTCAACGGCATCGGCGGCGGCTACCAGGGCGCCGGAAGCAAGACGATCATTCCGTCCTCCGCCCTGGTGAAGATCAGTTTCCGGCTGGTCGCGGGCCAGGACCCCGACCACATTCAGCAGGTGGTCAGGGCCTGGGCCGAGGCACAGGTACCGACCGGTGTCCGTCACCGGATCACCTTCGCCCCCGCCACCCGTCCCTGTCTGACCCCGCTGGACCACCCCGCTCTGCAGGCCGTGGCCCGCGCCATGGGACGGGCCTTCGGCCAGAAGATCCTCTTCACCCGCGAAGGAGGCTCGGGACCCGCCGCCGACCTGCAGGACGTGCTCGGCGCGCCCGTCCTCTTCCTGGGCATCTCCGTACCGTCCGACGGCTGGCACGCCCCCAACGAGAAGGTCGAACTCGACCTCCTGCTCAAGGGCGTGGAGACAGCCGCCCACCTCTGGGGCGAGCTGGCCGCCGCACTCCGCTGAATCCTCTGAACACCCGATCCATCCCGGGGGAGTAGGAAGCACCTGTGAGCACCTTCGACAACGCCACCGCAGACCGGCCCATCGGTCTCACGGCGCCCAGCGGCATCGACCGCGCGGCGCACCACCGCCTCGACGAGGCCTGGCTGTCCGCCGCGTGGAGCCACCCGACCACCCGTGTGTTCGTCGTCTCCGGCGGGCAGGTGCTGATCGACGACACGGCCGACGGCGGTACGGAGATCGTCATGACCCCGGCCTTCGAGGCCCCGGTCACCGAGACCCACCGCTACTTCCTCGGGACCGACGAGGACGGCGTCAGCTACTTCGCGCTCCAGAAGGACTCCCTGCCCGGCCGCATGGACCAGCCGGCCCGCCCGGCCGGCCTGCGCGAGGCCGGACTGCTGCTCGGCCCCCGCGACGCTGGCCTGATGGTGCACGCGGTGGCCCTGGAGAACTGGCAGCGCCTGCACCGCTTCTGCTCGCGTTGCGGCGAGCGCACGGTCATCGCGGCAGCCGGCCACATCCGCCGCTGCCAGGCCTGCGGCGCCGAGCACTACCCGCGCACCGACCCCGCGGTCATCATGCTGGTGACGGACGACCAGGACCGCGCCCTGCTGGGCCGCCAGGTGCACTGGCCCGAGGGCCGCTTCTCGACCCTCGCGGGCTTCGTCGAGCCGGGGGAGTCGATCGAGCAGTCCGTGGCCCGCGAGGTGTTCGAGGAGGCGGGCGTCACGGTCGGCGAGGTCGAGTACATCGCCAGCCAGCCCTGGCCGTTTCCGTCCAGCCTGATGCTGGGCTTCATGGCACGGGCGACCTCGTCGGAGATCAATGTGGACGGCGAGGAGATCGAGGAGGCCCGCTGGTTCTCCCGCGAGGATCTGACGGCGGCCTTCGAGTCGGGCGAGATCATGCCCCCGTTCGGCATCTCGATCGCGGCCCGTCTGATCGAACTCTGGTACGGCAAGCCGCTCCCGAGGCCGGGAACCGTCGGCTGACGCACGGCGGACGGGCTGCAGCGTCCCCGGACGCGTACAGGAACGCCCCCTCCGGTGCTCGACCGGAGGGGGCGCGATGTGCTGCGGGAGCGGCGGGATCAGGCGGCGAGCGCCTGCTTCACCTGGGCCAGGGACGGGTTCGTCATGACGGCCTCGACACCTGTGGAGCCGACCACCAGGACAGTGGGAACGGTCTGGTTGCCCCCGTTGGCCTTCTCGACGAAGGCCGCGGAGTCCGGGTCCTGCTCGATGTTGATCTCGTTGTACGCGATGCCCTCGCGGTCCATCTGGCTCTTGAGCCGACGGCAGTAGCCGCACCACGTGGTGCTGTACATCGTCACAGTGCCCGACATGTCTTCGCGCTCCTCTGTCTTGTCAGACTCGTCTGTCTCATCCGTCTCATCCGGCACGCGGAAAAGCTGGAAAGTGCGTCGCCGCACGGAAAGGGAACGTACGTGAGCCGAACACCATTCCCGCCGCCACCCCCGTATTAGTACGACAGATGCGGCCCCCCTGTGGACAACCTCCGCGCCCGCCTCTTTTGACCTGGCAGCATGGCAGGGTGACAGCAGCAACGCATTCCTCCCTTTTCCCACAGGTTCCCGAGTCGGCCGACGCCGTGCTCGACGGCCTGGACCCCGAGCAGCGCGAGGTCGCCATGGCCCTGCACGGCCCGGTGTGCGTTCTGGCCGGAGCCGGTACGGGCAAGACGCGTGCGATCACGCATCGCATCGCCTACGGGGTGCGCGCGGGGATACTCCAGCCGGCAAGTGTGCTTGCTGTCACGTTCACCAACCGGGCCGCGGGCGAGATGCGGGGACGGCTGCGCCAGCTCGGCGCAGGCGGGGTGCAGGCGCGGACGTTCCACTCCGCAGCCCTGCGCCAGCTCCAGTACTTCTGGCCGAAAGCGGTCGGCGGTGACCTGCCCCGGCTGCTGGAGCGCAAGGTCCAGCTGGTCGCCGAGGCCGCGGCCCGCTGCCGCATCCGCCTCGACCGCAACGAGCTGCGCGACGTCACCAGCGAGATCGAGTGGTCCAAGGTCACCCAGACCGTGCCCGCCGACTATCCGGCCGTGGTCGCCAAGACCCAGCGGGACGCCCCACGTGATCCGGCCGAGATCTCCCAGATCTATGCGATGTACGAGCAGTTGAAGCGCGACCGCTCTCTGATCGACTTCGAGGATGTGCTGCTGCTCACCGTCGCCATCCTCCAGGACCGCCACGACATCGCCGACCACGTCCGCCGCCAGTACCAGCACTTCGTCGTCGACGAGTACCAGGACGTCAGCCCGCTCCAGCAGCGGCTGCTCGACCTCTGGCTCGGCGACAGGGACACCCTGTGCGTCGTCGGTGACGCCAGCCAGACGATCTACTCCTTCACCGGAGCCACCCCCGACCACCTGCTGAACTTCCGCACCCGCCACCCCAACGCGACGGTGGTCAAGCTGGTCAGGGACTACCGCTCCACCCCCCAGGTCGTCCATCTGGCCAACGGGCTGCTCGGCCAGGCCCGCGGCCGCGCCGCCGAGCACCGGCTCGAACTGGTCTCGCAGCGCGAGCCCGGCCCCGAGCCCGTTTATACGGAGTACGCGGACGAGCCCGCGGAGGCCGAAGGTACCGCTCGCCGCATTCGCGATCTGATCGCCGCGGGCGTCCCGGCCGGCGAGATCGCTGTGCTCTACCGGGTCAACTCCCAGTCCGAGGTCTACGAGCAGGCCCTGGCCGACGCCGGCGTGCCGTACCAGCTGCGGGGCGCGGAGCGCTTCTTCGAACGCGCGGAGGTACGGGAGGCGGGCATCGCCCTGCGCGGCGCGGCCCGCGCGGGGGGCAACGACTCCCTGCTCGACGACGCGGAGGGGCTGCCGGCGGAAGTGCGCGCGGTGCTCTCCACCAAGGGATGGACCACGGAACCGCCCGCAGGCTCGGGCGCGGTGCGCGACCGCTGGGAGTCCCTGGCCGCGCTGGTCCGGCTCGCCGAGGATTTCGAACAGGCCAAGCCGGGGGCGACGCTCTCCGATCTGGTGGCGGAGCTCGACGAGCGCGCAGCCGCCCAGCACGCCCCCACGGTCCAGGGAGTCACACTCGCCTCGCTGCACTCGGCGAAGGGCCTGGAGTGGGACGCCGTGTTCCTGGTCGGGCTGAACGAGGGCATGATGCCGATCACCTACGCCAAGACCGACGAACAGATCGAGGAGGAGCGTCGGCTGTTGTACGTCGGCGTCACCCGGGCGCGCTTCCATCTCTCGTTGTCATGGTCGCTGTCCCGCTCGCCCGGCGGCCGTGCCGGACGGCGCCCGAGCCGGTTCCTGAACGGACTGCGCCCCGGCTCGGTGGCCCTCGGTACGCGCGGCGCGGCCGGAGGCGGCGGGATCGAACGGGGCCCCGGCGCCGGAGCGGTCGTCAAACGCGGCCGCCGCGGCCCTGCACGGTGCCGGGTCTGCGGCAAGACCCTCACCGATGCGGGCGAGATGAAGCTGATGCGCTGCGACGACTGCCCCTCCGACATGGACGAGGCGCTGTACGAGCGGCTGCGCGACTGGCGGGCGGTCCGGGCGAAGGAGATCGGCCAGCCCGCGTACTGCGTGTTCACGGACAAGACGCTGATGGCGATCGCCGAGGCGGTGCCGGGCAGCGCGGGCGAACTGGCCGGGATCTCCGGGGTCGGCGCGCGGAAGCTGGACCGGTTCGGGACCGCGGTCCTTGCCATTTGCGCAGGTGAGACGGTGGAAGAAGGGCTCGGGGACACCGTTGACGAGGTGTGAGAAAAACTCGTCGAAAAAATAGTTTGCGCCCGCCCCAGTCATCACCATAGGTTCTTAACCACGGGAACAGCGACTTCTCTGAAGCCCTGGTCCTGTGCTGTACTTATCCGAATACGCAGGACCGGCCCGCCGGTCCCCCCGAGACGCCGAGAGGAGGCGATTGAAGTGATCAGCATCATCGAGACCAACAAAATGACCGATCTCTCGGTCGTCTCCGCCTGCTCGCTCGGCCTCGCCTGCTCTTCGGAGTCCTCGCTGCGTGGCACCGGTCTGTCCGGCATTTCCGCCGTCAGCCCGCTGTCCCTGTCGAACCTCCCCGTGCGGGAGCGCAATGAGCGACCGACCCAGGCACCGGCAGCAGCAGTAGCGAAGGGACAGGCCCAGGCCTATGCCTTTGCGGCCGTCGGTGCAGGAGCGGAATCCGGCGCCAAGAAGCAGACGATGCACCACACGATGTGGGCCTTCCGTGGGCCTGAACCCTGGAGTGATCCAGCCTGATTCAGAATCAGGCCGGCGCCTTCAGGGCCGCGGAACCCCACTCGGGATCCGCGGCCCTTTTGTTTTGTCCAAACGGACGAGACAGCGCGAAGGAGCCTCGGGACAAGCAACACCCGGTACCAGCCGCCCCCCGGCCAACAGGCCGGAACGACCAGACGAGGACACCACCCACCGTGCAACTCGAAGCGCACGCCCCGTCCGTACCGCCTTCCGAAACGATCCCGCCGCCCGGCCTCACGGAGGACTCCACCTTGATCCCCCTCACTGCGCTCACCGCGCTCGACGACGCCATCGAGAACCTCGGCGTGCCCGTCCCCTGCCGCTCCTACGACCCGGAGGTCTTCTTCGCCGAGTCGCCGGCCGACGTCGAGTACGCCAAGTCCCTCTGCCGCACCTGCCCGCTCGTCGAGGCCTGCCTCGCCGGCGCCAAGGAGCGTCGCGAGCCGTGGGGCGTCTGGGGTGGTGAGCTCTTCATCCAGGGCGTTGTCGTTGCTCGCAAGCGGCCGCGTGGCCGTCCGCGCAAGAACCCGGTCGCGGCGTGACCGCCGGACTGGGGGTCACGGCCCCCAAACCCATGAAGCGCATCGGAACCATCGACCGCCCCCACACCCACGATCCCCGAAATCAGGCACCAATGTCCGTCCCCACGAATGAGCCCGTCGGCTCCGCAACACCGAACGTCACAATCATCGGCGCGAACGACTCGCGTCAGAACAGGACCCGCGAGATGCAACTCATCCCAGAAGCCCTGGCTCGTGCTCATATGCACGACCGCCTGAGGGAAGCCGACGCGCAACGTCAGGCCGTGCGCCTGGTTGCCGCGCGCCGGATGCAGCGCCGGGCCGAGCGCGCCTCGATGCGCGCCCGCCGTGCGCTGGCCATGGCAGTCATGCACTAGTCAGGCCGAGTACCAGCAGCACCCGCTGCCGGGCAGCCGCTCTGCCCAGCAGTAATCAGTACCCATAGTTCAGTACCCCTTCCGCGGGGCCGGTCCGAACGGGCCGGCCCCGCGGTCGTGCTGTGTGGTGCCGCGCGGCACAGCGGAGACGGAGTTATCGTCACGAGGTGGACGAGGAGACTCATCACCGGATTCAGCAGCCCGCGCAGAGGGACGCCGCCGTGGTCGTCTGTGCCCTGTGCGGTACCTCCGCCGACAGCGAGAGCGCACCGCCGACCTGGATCTGCTCCGTGGAGAACGGCAGACACCAGTACTTCTGCGAAGAGTGCGCCCGCACTCATATCAGGGCGATCGAGAGCCGTCTCGATTCTGCCTGGTGGTGACACCCCTGGTGGCGCCACCAGGGCATGACGGCCCGGGCGTTACGGCTCGGGGGCGCGACGCTCCGGGCCGTGAGTGCCACCCGGGCCCGGTCCCGGGGGCTCGAAGGCTGCCTACGCACCGGCGGCCGCGTCGCCCGCCAACTCCTCTACCACGGACTCCTGCTGATCCTCCGCCAAGAACCCCGGCACCCAGGACTCCAGTTCGTCACGCAGCCGTACCGTCGCACCCAGCTGGCACAGCACCCCGATCGTGCTCAGCGTCACCCGGTGTATCAGCAGATAGGCGGGCGGCAGATTCAGCTGCTTGCCGAGCTGATGAGCGGGGGAACGAGGATCCGCAATCCGGGCCGCCTGATTGCGCATCCAGCTCCGAGTGAAGGTGAACTCCTCCACCTGTGCCGGTTCGATGATCGGGAGGAGATAGTCGAGCATCGCATCCGGGTCGAGGTCGATCGAGTCCTTGACGAACCCCTCCTCGCGCAACAGTTCATACACCGCATCCGCATCACCCGACAGCGTCAGTCGCAGGGAGTCCCCGATCGGCTGCGGCAGACCACCCGGCAGCCGGTCAACCGTGCCGAAGTCCAGTACTCCGAGCCGCCATTGTCCGGCCTCGCCGGCACCGTCCTCTGGGGGCAGCAGCCGGAAGTTGCCCGGATGGGGGTCTGCGTGCAGCAGCCCGGTGCGCGCGGGGCCCGAGAAGAGAAAGCGCGCCAGCAACTGGCCGGCCCGGTCCCGCTGCTCCGGCGTGCCCTGCGCGATCACGTCGGCCAGCGGAACACCGTCCATCCACTCCGTCACCAGAACCTGGTCGGACTGGTGCACCACAGCGGGGATCGCCACGTCCGGGTCGGCTGCGAACTCCTCGGCGTGGTCCCGCTGCGACCGTGCCTCCTGCTCGTAGTCCAGTTCCTCCGAGACCCGGTCGCGCAGCTCCGTGATAAGCGGTTTGATGTCCATTCCGGGGATCAGCGGACCGAGCAACCGGGCGAACCTGCTGAGTTGGGTCAGATCCGAGAGCAGCGCCTCTCCGGCGCCCGGATACTGCACCTTCACCGCGACTTCCCGCCCGTCGTGCCACACCGCCCGGTGCACCTGACCGATCGATGCGGCGGCCGACGGCTGTTCCTCGAATTCGAGGAACAGCTCTCGCCAATCCTCGCCGAGCCGCTCCTCCAGCACCGCGTGCACGGTGCCGCTGGGCATGGGAGGTGCGGCTTCCTGCAGTTTGGTGAGTGCCGCCCTGTACGGTCCGGCGACCTCCTCGGGCAGCGCCGACTCGAAGACGGACAGGGCCTGCCCCAGCTTCATCGCCCCGCCCTTCAACTCGCCCAGGACCTTGAAGAGCTGATCCGCAGTGCGCTGCTGCACCTCCCGGGCGACCAGCTCCGCCGACTTCCCGCCGATCCGCTTGCCCAGACCCCACGTGGCGCGGCCGGCGAAGCCCAGTGGCAGGGCGGCCAACTTGGCGGTACGGGTGACCGCTTTCCGGGGTAGATCAGACATGAGCCCCTCCAAATCCCAGACTGCCGTACCGTGTGCGGCGGTTACCCGGCCATTGTGTCGTGCGCCGCTTCGACCCCGGAGACGCGCTCCCCCTCAGTGTGCCCAGCCGCTCCACAGGAACAGCCGAGGTGCGCCCCGATCCGCTCGGACCGCCAGTCCAACAGCGGCAGCGCGGCCTCCCAGCGGGTCCCCGTACTGGCGGGCAGCTCCCCGTCCAGAAAGGACAGCGCGTGGGCGGCCGCCAGACCGGCCACCGCAGTCGCCAGCCCCAGGTCACAGGCCTGCACAGCGGTGCGCCGCCCGGACTGCCACTGAGACAGCATCCTGGGCCACTGCTCATCCCGGTCCGCACGTTCCAGAGCCAGACACCCCGCGCACGCCGTACCCCCGGGCAGCACCAGGGGGCCGACCACTCCCGTCGCCTCCATCACTCCGGCATAGAGATGGGGAGTCCCCGAAGCGATCCACGGTTCGGCCGGACGCGGGTCGGGGGCGTACACCCCTAGGCCGTCGCGAGGGGCGACCACGATCAGTGACAGCCCCGGCTCACCACCCGCCGAGGAACCCGCCGTCTCCGATGCCCGGGGAGCCGAACCCGCGGCGGACCTGCGCACCAACTGCCGGGCGGCGGTGTCCCTGCGCTCCCCGACGGCTGCCGGTGGAAGCCCGCCGGGTGAGACGTCCCAAGGCTCGGTGCATCCGCCGTCCAGAACCTCCACCCGGCCCACCCCGGATCCGGACAGCACCGCCGCGATCGCGGCACCGACCCGGCCGGCACCCCGCACCTGGACCCGCATCGCCCGGCGGGCCGCCAGCCGCCGCATCCCGCCGCCCGGCTCGGGATGGACGACGGAGAGCGACGCCAGATCGGGGCGGTGCCGCTCCAGGGCGCCGGGCCGGTTCCGTAACGCATCGGCCTCCGGGCCGACAGCCCGCACATCGTCGAGCAGGCCCGCATCCGTCAATCGGCCCACCAAGGTGTCCACTTGAAGGTCCGACAGATCCAACGCACGGGCTTCCTCGCGCAGCAGCGGCAGGCCGCGCGTACCGTCGAGCAGTTCCAGGAAACAGCCCGTTGCGATATCCATCGGACTGAGTTTCACCGCATGAGCGGGGGTCACCCCGAATTGCACGGTGCCCCGGCCGCGCCATGCACGGCGCAGTGCGGGCTTCAACATCGGATACACGGCGTTCCCCCGGTCTGTGTTCCATGATCTCTGTGCGTGGGCTGTGGCCCGGATCTCCGCGAGATCCGTTGTCAGAATGCAGGCCGGCGTCGAAGTGTGCAGAAAGTTATCCACAGGCATGGGGTATTAGTCGTTCAAATGGTGCATGCCGTGGAGCGGATCAAGCGCGAACCGTCCCGGAGGCGGGACTTCCCCCACTGACAGCGGGTAACGTCATGGCGTGCCCGCCGACCCGTCACCCGGATTCGCCGGGGAGACCCCCGCGCGCAGCGCCGGAACCCATCAGCGCAGCGCGGCGGACCGTCCGCCCCGCGCCTCGGCAACGAGCGCGGTCGAGGTCCGCAGGAGCAATCGCCGCAGCAGAACGGTCTCCGCGTACCGGGAGGGAGACCGCACCATCGTGCTCATCCCTGCCCGGATGTCGGAGGCCGAGGAGCAGCGCTGGGTGAACGTGATGCTCGACAAGCTCGCGGCCCAGGAGAGCAAACGCATCCTCGGCGACAGCGAACTCGCCGAGCGGGCCGAACGGTTGTCCGCCCAGTATTTTCAGGGCCGGGCAAGACCCGCGTCAGTGCGGTGGGTGACCAATCAGAACACCCGATGGGGGTCCTGCACCCCGGCGGAGGGCAGCATCCGACTGTCGCACCGGCTGCAGGGCATGCCCGAGTACGTTGTCGACTACGTGCTCGTCCATGAGCTCGCGCATCTGCTGGTCCCCGGTCATGGTCCGCGATTCTGGCGGCTGCTGGAGGCGTACCCGCGGACCGAGCGGGCTCGCGGCTACCTCGAAGGGGTGGTGGCGGCCGACCGGCTGCCGCATCTGCCCGCTGCGCGCGGTGAGTGACGTTCGGCGATTCTGTACCGGGTGTGTACCGACTTAGCTCAATGTCGGAGTTTGCGGTTAGCCTGGCGCGACGCATTCACATTCGGGATGGGGGACGGTCGTTACGCATGGCCAGGGAATTCCAACGCGGCTACAAGGCCAAGATCAGCGATCTCACGCCGGGGACGGACCTGTACGTAGGTGTGCAGATCGCCGGCCCGGGACTGACCTTTGACATCAGCTGCTTCGGCCTCGATGCCAATGAGCAGCTCTCCGACGACCGGTATTTCATCTTCTTCAATCAGCCTAAATCGCCCGAGGAGTCCATTCAGCTCCTCGGTGCCCAGGCCGGTGACACCGAGTCGTTCCGCGTCACCCTGGACCGCATTCCGGCGAACATCCACAAGCTGTCGTTCACGGCGACGGTCGACGGTGCCGGGCAGATGTCCCAGGTCGGCCCCGGATACATCCGGATCGTCGCGGGTGGCGAGGAGGTCGTCAGGTACGCCTTCAACGGTTCGGAGTTCACCACCGAGCGTGCGGTGATGCTGGGTGACTTCTACCTGAAGGACGTGTGGCGGTTCGCCGCCGTCGGCCAGGGCTTCGACGGTGGCCTCGACGCGCTGCTGAAGAACTTCGGCGGCGAGGTCGCCGAGGAGGAGCCCGCCGCACCTCAGCCGCAGGCAGCCGCCCCGTCGTTCGCCCCGCCCGCCCAGGCGGCCGCACCGGCGCCCGCCCCGTCCTTCGGCGCCCCGGCCGCGCAGGCCCCGCCCCCCACGCCGCAACAGCAGATGCATGCCGCGCCGACAATGGCAGCCCCGATGGCACCGCTCGGTGGCACGGTGCCGCCGCCCGCCCCTGCCCCGGTTCCGTATGGGCAGCCGGGCCAGCCGTCCCAGCAGCCGCAGTTCGGGCAGATCCCCGGCCAGCAGCCCGCCGCCCCGTACGGGCAGCAGGCCCCCGCTCCGTACGGCCAGCAGGCTCCTGCTCCCTACGGCCAGCAGCCTCCCGGAATGCAGCCGCCCGGCATTCCTCAAGGAGTACCGCAAGGCGTGCCGCAGGCCGGGGCCGGCCTCCAGGCCGCGCTCCAGCCGTACAAGGAGACGGCCACCGGGCAGCGTTGGACCCCGCAGAACCAGCAGCTCATGCGGGTCGACCTCACCATGGGCGGCACGCCTGTGCTCGCCCGCCAGGGCAGCATGGTGATGTACCAGGGCAAGGTCGACTTCAGCTACAAGGGTGCCGGTTTCGCGGGCCGCATCGTCGGCAATTCCACCGGCCAGGAAATGCAGCTGATGCGCTGCACCGGCCGCGGACAGGTCTTCCTCGCCGAGGACGGTTCCCATCTGCACGCCATCGAGCTGCAAGGCGACGGCATCTGTGTCTCGGCGGAGAACGTCCTCGCCTTCGACGAGTCGCTGCAGCACGAGGTCCGCAGGATCGAGGGCCACGGCATTCCCGGCGGGGCCCTGTTCACCATGCAGTTCCAGGGCACCGGCACGGTCGTCGTCAAGACCCACGGCGTCCCTGTCGTCCTGCCCGTCACCCCGACCACCTTCGCCGACTGCAATGCCGTCGTGGCCTGGTCGTCCGCGTCCCAGGTGATCATCTCCAGCCAGGTCCGGCTGCGCCGCAACGCGTACCCGGGACACAGCGGAGAGACCGTGAACCTTCAGTTCCGGGGCGCCCCCGGCAACTTCATCGTCGTCCAGCCCTACGAGGTCTGAGGGAGCCCGTCATGAACCAGCAACTCGCGGGCTACGCCCCGACCCCCGTCACGGCCCGTATGGAGAACCACGGCCGTGCGATGCTCAAGGTCGCCATGGCCACCGGCCAGGACCTCTACGCACGTACCGGCTCGATGGTCGCGTACGAGGGCTTCATCCAGTACGAACCCAACCCGCCCGCCGTCCGCCAGATCGCCTCCCAGTGGATCACCGGCGAGGGCGCACCGATCATGAAGTGCTCCGGCGACGGACTGCTCTACCTCGCCGACTACGGCGCCGATGTGGTCGTCATCAACCTCAACAACGACTCCCTCTCGGTCAACGGCACCAACGTCCTTGCCTTCGACGGCCATCTCACCTGGGGCGTGGAGCGGGTCAAGGGCCTCGCGAAGTTCGCCGGCCAGGGCCTGTGGAACGTATGTATCTCGGGCACCGGCTGGGTCGCCATCACCTCGCGCGGCACACCGATCGTCGTCGACTGCGGACGCGGCGAGGACGAGACCTACGTCGACCCGGACGCCCTCGTGGCGTGGTCCCCGAACCTCAAGGTGAAGGGCAAGCGCAGCTTCAAGGCATCCTCGCTCATCGGGCGGGGCAGTGGCGAGGCGTACCAGATGGCTTTCTCCGGCCAGGGCATCGTCGTCGTGCAGCCGAGCGAGGACAGTACCGACCGCCTGCGGATCCGGAACTGAGGGGGAGGGAGAACACACCATGCAGAGTCCGCTTTTCAGCTACACGGAACAGCAGTCCCAGGACAGGTACACCGTCCAGAACCCGCAGCTTCTGCGGGTCTCGCTGACCGGCCGGGACGACGTCCTCGCCCGCAAGGGTGCCATGGTCGCCTACCAGGGACTGATGGAGTTCGACGGCGAGTACCAGTCGCACGGGCAGCGCCGCGCCCGCGCGAGCACCGGTGAGGGCCTCGACCTGATGCGCTGCTCCGGGCAGGGCACCGTCTATCTCGCCAACCTCGCGCAGTACATCCATGTCGTGGACGTCGACCACGACGGCATGACGGTGGACAGCGCCTACGTCCTGGCGCTCGACTCCTCGCTGCACACCGAGGTCATCGCGGTGGACAGCCAGTACGGCATCTCGGGCACCGGCAAGTACCAGCTCAACATCTCCGGCACCGGCAAGGTCGCTCTGATGACCTCGGGCCAGCCGCTGATGATGCAGGTCACGCCGGACAAGTACGTGAACGCCGATGCCGACGCGATCGTTGCCTGGTCCAGCTCGCTGCGCGTGCAGATGCAGGCCCAGACACACTCCTCGGGCGTCTGGCGGCGGCGTGGCAACACCGGCGAGGGCTGGGAGCTCAGCTTCCTCGGCCAGGGCTTCGCCCTGGTCCAGCCGAGCGAGGTGCTGCCCCCGCAGAACCACGAGATCGGCCAGGGCGTCCGGGCCCAGTACGGAATGGGCCAGCACGGCGCCCACGGCCAGAACCAGAACAACTCCTGGAACTGAGCGGCAGCGCACCGTCACGGACAAACACGGCTGAGGGGCGGTCTCCCCGGAGACCGCCCCTCAGCCGTGCCGCATGCCGCCCCTACCCGCGCTGCTCCAGCGCGGCGCGGGCGCGCGTCATCAGCCGTAGGACCGATGTATCGGCCACCGACGCGACCTCGTCGTACGCGAACCAGCGCAGGTCCAGCGACTCGTCGCTGATCTGCTCCGTCGCGCCCGACGGCGCCAGCGCCGCGTACTGCACATCCAGATGCCAGTGACAGGGCGCGGGGATCGGGTGGCGGTCCAGCGTCACCGGTCCGCCCGCGAGCAGGGTCAGGCCGCTGATGCCGGACTCCTCGGTGGCCTCACGCAGCGCCGCGGTGGCCAGCGTGGTGTCCTGCGGCTCGCAGTGGCCGCCCATCTGCAGCCACATCTGCAGCTTGCGGTGAAGGGTGAGCAGAACCCGGCCGCGCTCCGGATCGATCACCAGTGCGCTGGCCGTCAGATGTCCGGCTTCGCAGG
The DNA here is from genome assembly GCF_042882185.1 of Streptomyces sp. NPDC058239. Classification (NCBI taxonomy): domain Bacteria; kingdom Bacillati; phylum Actinomycetota; class Actinomycetes; order Kitasatosporales; family Streptomycetaceae; genus Streptomyces; species Streptomyces sp. NPDC058239. Next base: position 45,759 of record NZ_JBHVWS010000027.1, on the reverse strand, counting down.
CCTTCCACATGCCGTCGGGATGCCGGGCCAGGTGGTCCAGATAGACCTGGCGCAGTTCCTCCTGGGCCGGATCCACCTGGTTCTCGTACCCCTTCAGCACGAGAACGGCGTCGTCGTACAGGCTCACTGGTCGGTTTCGCCCTTGCCGTCGTTCTTCCGGTCGTCGGCTCCCTCGGAGCCCGCTTCGCCCGCTTCGGTCCCGGGCTTCTGCGGACCCTTCGCGGCCTCTCCGAGCATCTTGTCCAGCTCGGAGAAGTCCAGCTGCTCGTGATGCACAAAGCCGTCCGGATCGTCCAGGTCCTGGGCGGTCGGCAGCATGTCGGGGTGCTCCCACAGGGCGTCGCGCCCGTCGAGACCGCGGGCGTCCGTGAGCGATGCCCACAGGCGCGAGGCGTCACGAAGCCGCCGCGGACGCAGCTGAAGCCCGATGAGCGTGGCGAACGTCTGCTCGGCCGGCCCGCCGGAGGCGCGGCGCCTGCGCATGGTCTCGCGCAGTGCGTCCGCCGAGGTCAGGCGGGACCTCGCGGCCTCGTGCACCACCGCGTCCACCCAGCCCTCGACCAGTGCGAGCGCCGTCTCCAGCCTGGCCAGAGCGGCCTTCTGCTCCGGTGTGTCCTCCGGCTGGAACATTCCCTGCTGCAGGGCGTCCTGCAGCTGCTCCGGCTGCGACGGGTCGAACTGGCCGACCACGTCCTCCAGCTTGCTGGTGTCGACCTTGATGCCGCGCGCGTACCCCTCGACGGCGCCGAACAGATGCGAGCGCAGCCACGGAACATGGGAGAAAAGCCGCTGGTGGGCGGCTTCGCGCAGGGCCAGATACAGCCGCACCTCGTCCTGCGGCACGCTGAGGTCCTTGCCGAACCTCTCCACATTCAGCGGAAGGAGCGCGGCCTTGCCCGCCGGGCCCAGCGGCAGTCCGATGTCGGTCGAACCGACCACCTCGCCCGCCAGCACACCGACGGCCTGCCCGATCTGCTGGCCGAACATCGCGCCGCCCATGGACCGCATCATGCCGATCAGCGGGCCCGCCATCGCCTGCATCTCCTCGGGCAGCACATCGCCCATGGCCAGACCGACGCGCTCGGCCACCGGGTCGACCAGCTTCTGCCAGGCGGGGAGAGACGCCTCGACCCACTCCGCACGGCTCCACGCCACGGTGGAGACCGAACCGGAGGGCAGCGAGGTCACGCCGTCCAGCCAGAGGTCGGCAAGCCGCAGCGCCTCGTCGACCGCGGACCGCTCGGACTGGCCGACGCTCGCGTCCTTGGTGCCGTCCGGCGTGCCCTGCGAGACCGTCTGGCGGGCGATCTGCTTGGCCATGTCCCAGTTCACCGGGCCGCCCTCGTAGCTCAGCATCTGGCCGAGCTGCTGGAAGGCCGCACCCAGGTCGTTGGGGTTCATCGTGCCGAACATCGCCGCGAACGGGTTGTCCCCGCCCGCGCCGGGCCCGAAGCCGAACGGGTTCGACGGCCCGCCGGAACCCTGCCCACCTCCGGTGGGGTCCTTCTTCTTGCCTTCGTCGCCGTTCTCCGGCTCCTCCGGCGGAAGGCCGAATCCGAATGGGGTGTCACTCACGGGTTTCCTCGGCTCGTAGGGCCGCCGGCTCGAACCGACGGCGACTGCCCGACATCACCATCCAGCGTAGACACCAAAAGTCCGCTTGGGGCCTCAGTGCTCCGCCGGCTCCCGGCCTGCGGCAGGATGGACGCCACCTGGTACGTACGCGTCATTCGGGTACGTACTGAAGACAACCGCTGGAGACGCCCGGTGAGTTCCCCAGATCCTCAGGTTCGCGCAGCGCGAAACCTGTCCGACCCCTCGACCGAGAACAAGCCCGCAAAAAGCCGCTCCAGGAACCGTGGCCCCGTCGTCGCGGTCACCGGAGCCGCAGGAGGCGTCGGTGAGCTGCTCACCGCACGCCTCGCGGCTTCCGAGGAGATCAAGCAGGTCATCGCCATCGACGAACGCCGAGGAGAAGTCTCCGAGGCGACCTGGCACATCCTCGACGTACGGGATCCCGCCATCGCAGAAAAGCTGCGTGGCGCAGATGTCGTCGTGCATCTGGCACTCGATCTCGACCTGGAGACCGACCCCGCCGCCCGCACCGCCTACAACGTGCGCGGCACCCAGACCGTGCTGACGGCCGCCGCGGCCGTCGGGGTCCACCGGGTCGTGCTGTGCACCTCGGCGATGGTCTACGGGGCGCTGCCCGACAACGACATCCCTCTCGCCGAGGACGCCGAGCTGCGTGCGACGGCGGAGGCCACCGGCGTCGGCGACCTCCTGGAGATCGAACGGCTCGGGCGCCGCGCACCCCGCGCGCACCCCGGCCTCAATGTCACCGTGGTCCGCCCCACCGTTTTGGTCGGCGGTACGGACACCGCGCTGACCCGCTACTTCGAGTCGCCGCGCCTCCTGGTCGTCGCCGGATCACGCCCCACCTGGCAGTTCTGTCACGTCGACGACCTGGTCACGGCCCTGGAGTACGCCGCGCTGGAGAAGATCGACGGCGAGTTCGCGGTCGGCTGCGACGGCTGGCTCGAACAGGAGGAGGTCGAGGAGCTCAGCGGCGTCCGACGGATGGAACTGCCCTCCGCCGTGGCACTCGGCGCCGCCGCCCGACTGCACCGGATCGGCCTCACCCCGTCCCCGGCGGGCGATCTGGCGTACACGATGCACCCCTGGGTGGTCAGCGTGAGCCGGCTGCACGACGCGGGCTGGCGCCCGAGCTGGACCAACGAGGAGGTGCTCGCCGCGCTCCTCGAAGAGGTCGAGGGCCGGCACACCGTCGCCGGACGCCGACTCGGGCGCAAGGACGCCACCGCGGCAGGTGCCGCCGGTGCGACCGTGGCGCTGCTCGGCACCGCCGCCCTGGTCCGCCGCGCCCGCAAGGCCCGCCGCCGGATCTAGGGGGCGGCGATCCGTCTGTAGAAGGCTCCAAGGTCAGGGGCGGCCCGCCGGTGGAAAACGCTATTCCACGATGTCGGTGCGGTACGGCACCATGGGCCCCATGGTTTCCACCCACGACCACCCCGGCGAGCAGGCGGCAAGCGACCCCATCCGGCTGCTGGCGATTCGCGACACGCCGTTGTCGGTCGACGAGATCTTCCGGGCGGTCGGGGACGATGCCGCGGGCGGCACGGCGCTCTTCGTCGGTACGGTGCGCAACCACGACGGCGGTCAGGACGTCGGTGCGCTCGGGTACTCCTGCCATCCCTCGGCTCAGGACGAATTGCGCCGGGTGGCCGAGAAGGTCGTCGCGGAATTCCCGGTCCGGGCGCTGGCCGCCGTCCATCGGGTGGGTGACCTCCGAGTGGGCGACCTCGCTGTGGTCGTCGCCGTCTCCTGCCCCCACCGCGCCGAGGCGTTCGAGGCGTGCCGCAAGTTGATCGACGACCTCAAGCACGAGGTTCCGATCTGGAAACACCAGCGTTTTTCGGACGGCACCGAGGAGTGGGTGGGCGCCTGCTGAGCGCAAGCCGATCGGGTGGTCGGCTGTCCCGATTTGCGTAACCGCACCCCTGCCGTGAGCGTTGGTTCTGCAGATGGTTAATCTGCTGATAGGTCAGTTGCGGTCGCTCATGGGGTAGGGAGGTCGTAATGGCAGCACTCGCTTGGTTGCTGATTCCGCTTTTCGCTGCATTCGGTGCTGCGATATGGGGAAGCTGGGCCACCCGTAATGGCACGGCCGGTGATGTCTCAGAACTCGCCGGGTACGCCCGGTTCCGTGAGGCGATGGAGAAACCGCACTCCGGTTCCGATGTTGTCTGACCTCCATCGAACGTACGCAGTCGCCAATCCGCACAGCGGTGCCGGCTGCGGACACCCTCCGGCACAGTGCCACGCCCGGCTCCGCGCCCCGTCCGGAGCGGCCCCGACGGTGCACTGACAGACCCTTCCCGTACTGTCGTTCCATGCCACGCCGCACCGCGACGATGCTCGCCTCCACGCTGATCCTCATCGCGCTGCTCTGCGCAGGCGTGCTGATTCCAGTGCCGTATTCGGAGATGTCTCCGGGGCCGACCGTGAACACCCTCGGCAAGGTCGAAGGCGAACCGGTCCTGCAGATTTCCGGACACAAGACGTACCCGACGTCCGGCAACCTCAATATGACGACGGTCAGGGTCACCGGCGCCGACTACAACATGAACCTCGTCGAGGCCGTCTACGGCTGGCTGGCCCACGACGGTGTGGTCGTACCGCACGACACGCTCTACCCCGACGGCAAGACCGAGCAGCAGTCGACGCAGGAGAACGCCGAGGAGTTCAGCCAGTCCCAGGAGAGCGCCAAGGTTGCCGCCCTGACCGAGCTGGGCATCCCGGTGTCGTCGCGCGTCGTGGTCTCCACGGTCATCAAGGGCAGCCCCGCCCAGGGCAAGCTGCACGCCGGCGATGTGATCAAGCAGGTCGACGGCACCGCGGTGAAGCAGCCCGAGGATGTCGCGAAGCTCGTCACCCGCCACAAGCCCGGCGAGGACGTCACGTTCACGATCATCCCGGCGAAGACGGCGCAGGCGGCCGAGAAGGCGGGCAAGGAGCCCGAGGGCAGCCGGAAGATCGTCATCACCACTGCGAAGGCTCCCAAGGAGAACCGCGCGATCGTCGGCATCCAGGCCGGGACGGACCACACGTTCCCGTTCCGGATCGACATCAAGCTCGCCGATGTCGGCGGCCCGAGCGCAGGTCTGATGTTCTCCCTGGGCATCATCGACAAGCTGACGCCCACCAAGCTCACCGGCGGCAAGTTCATCGCCGGTACCGGCACGATCGACGACAAGGGCAAGGTCGGCCCGATCGGCGGCATCAACATGAAGCTGGTCGGTGCGCGCAACGCGGGCGCCCGGTACTTCCTGACGCCGAACGACAACTGCAAGGCCGCAGCCTCGGACACCCCGAGCGGACTCACGCTGGTGAAGGTGAAGACGATCGACGACGCGAAGAAGTCGCTGGAGAAGATCCGGGCGGGGGACACGGCCGGCCTGCCGAGCTGCTCGGCAGGCTGACCGCGCCCCCTCGGCGGGGACGCGGCTGGGTCAGGCCTCGAAGGTCGCGGCCAGGGCGTCGGCCAGTCCGGGCACCAGTCCGGCGCCGGTCCGCACCTCGCTGGGGGAGTCCTTCTCGCGGAGCCGTACGGCAGACTCGCGCGTGCCGTCCCGAAGGACGGCCACGGTCATCCGCACCTCCTGGCGCTCCGGGTGCTTGGCGACCCACTTGGTCAGCTGGGCATCGCTGAGCCCCTCCGGCACGGAGCCCTCGGCGGACGGCGGCAGCATCAGCCGTTCCACCGTCATCGCGCATCCGATCACCGCGTCGGGCCAGGCGATCGTGGCGAGGAACTCGTCCAGGGCGGTGCCCGGCGGAAGCTCCTCCTGCTCGATGGGGGTGAGTGAGGCGGTCGGGGAGTCGGAGCTGTCGAGACCGAGCTGGGCGGCGAGGCCCGGCTCCTGGGTCCGCAGCCGGGCGGTGTCGACGAGAGCGAACAGCCGGGCCGGCTGGTCCCAGCCGAGGCCGGAGATGTACTCGTCGATTTCGAGCACGGCGACGGTGAGGGGGCTCGCGGCCATCGGGGGGCCTGAGGGGGAAACGTTGGGCATGGCCAACATCCTGCCTCCTTCCGCCCCGGGAACGGGAACTAGGTAAAGCCTCAGTAAGTTGCATAGGTGGGCTCTACGATCGCTGGGCCCGCTTCACACGACCCGCGAACTTCGAGGTGCGCACGTTGGCTTTCCAGATGCCGGACCGCGGCGGAGGCCCGACCGGGCCACGGATCAGAGTCGGCCGCCCGTCCCGGCGTGCCCGTACCCTGCTCATGACACTGGGCGTCCTGGCGGTTCTCGCCATGGCGTTCGTCATGTTCGCCGGGTTCTGGACGGACTGGCTCTGGTACCGGTCGGTCGCGTATTCGTCCGTCTTCACCACCACCCTGTGGACCAAGATCGGGCTGTTCCTCGTCTTCGGACTGCTGATGGCGATCGCCGTCGGCCTGAACATCTGGCTCGCGCACCGGCTCCGGCCGCCGCTGAGCGCGATGTCGCTGGAGCAGCAGAGCCTGGACCGCTACCGGATGAGTCTCGCCCCGTACAAGAAGTGGGTGCTGCTCGCGATCACCGCGCTCGTCGGACTGATCGCCGGAGCATCCGCCTCCGGTCAGTGGCGCACCTGGCTGATGTATGTGAACGGCGTGGCGTTCAACCAGAAGGACCCCCAGTTCCATCTGGATGTGTCCTTCTACGCCTTCGATCTGCCCTGGTACCGCTTCCTGCTGGGCTTCGGCTTCGCGGCCACGGTGCTCTCGCTGATCGCCGCCGCACTGACCCACTATCTGTACGGCGGCCTCCGCATCACCAGCCCCGGCGCGCGGGCGACCGGTGCGGCCACCGGCCATCTGTCGGTGCTGCTCGGTGTCTTCGTCTCGCTGAAGGCCGTGGCGTACTGGCTCGACCGGTACGGCCTGGCCGTGAAGTCCAGCGACTTCAAGGCCACGGACAACTGGACGGGCCTGCGGTACGTCGACGCCAACGCCTACCTTCCGGCGAAGACCATCCTGTTCTGCATCGCCGCGATCTGCGCCGTGCTCTTCTTCGCCACGCTCTGGCGCCGCACCTGGCAGCTCCCGATGATCGGCTTCGGTCTGATGGTGCTCTCGGCGATTCTGATCGGCGGGCTGTACCCGGCGATCGTGCAGAAGTTCCAGGTCCAGCCGAACGAGCAGGCCAAGGAAGCGCCGTTCATCCGGAAGAACATCGAAGCGACGCGTGACGCGTACGACATCGACAACGCGCAGGTCGACGACTACTCGGGCAAGAGCACGACGAACGACGACGCCAAGCTGCGCGCCGGCGCGGACGATGCCGCCAGTTACCGGGTGATGGACCCCAACGTCGTCTCCCCGGCCTTCCAGCAGCTCCAGCAGAAGAGGAACTACTACCAGTTCCCCAAGACGCTGGACGTGGACCGCTACAAGGACGCCGCCGGCAAGGACCAGGACACGGTCATCGGTCTGCGCGAGCTCAACCTCGACGGCATCCCCAAGCGCAACTGGATCAACGACCACTTCACCTACACCCACGGCTACGGTGCCATCGCGGCCCGGGGCACGACGACCGGCAAGAACCCGAAGGGTTCCCCGGACTTCACCGAGTCCGGTCTGCCGACCACGGGTGAGCTCGGCAAGTACGAGCAGCAGATCTACTACGGCGAGAAGACCGAGCAGTACTCCATCGTCGGCGGGCCCCAGAAGGAGCTCGACTACGAGGAGGACGGCGAGAAGACCACCAGCTACCAGGGCAACAGCGGGGTCAGTCTCTCCAATGCCTTCAACCGCGCCGCGTACGCCGTGGCGTTCAGTGAGCCGCAGATCCTCTACTCGGGGGCCATCGGCGAGGGCTCGCGGATTCTCTACAACCGCACACCCAAGGAGCGCGTCGAGGCGGTCGCCCCGTGGCTGACCATCGACGGCGACGCCTATCCGGCCGTGGTGAACGGCCGCATCCAATGGGTCGTCGACGCCTACACCACCACCAACGGGTACCCGTACGCCTCGCGTACGACGCTCGGTGACACCACGGCCGATTCGCTGACCACCAACCAGCGTGCGGTCGTTGCCCAGCAGAACCAGGTCAACTACATCCGCAACTCGGTGAAGGCCACCGTCGACGCGTACGACGGCAAGGTCAAGCTCTACGAGTGGGACACTGAGGACCCGGTCCTCAAGACCTGGCGCAAGGCGTTCCCGGGGACGGTGGAGCCGCGGTCCGACATCCCCAAGGACCTGATGGACCACCTGCGGTACCCGCAGGACCTGTTCAAGGTGCAGCGCGAGCTGCTCACCCGCTACCACGTCACCAGCCCCGCCCAGTTCTACAGCGGCAGTGACGCCTGGCAGGTCCCGGACGACCCGACCAACAAGGAGTCCGGTGCCGTCCCGCCGTACTACCTGAGCATAAAGATGCCGGACCAGACGGCCCAGAAGTTCTCGCTGACGACGACGTTCACCCCGAAGGGGCGGCCCGACCTCGGGGCGTTCATGGCGGTGGACGCGGATGCGGCCAGCAAGGACTACGGCACGATAAGGCTGTTGAGAGTCACCACCACGGTGAAGGGCCCCGGTCAGGTACAGAGTGAGCTCAACGGCAACGACGATGTCGCCGAGTTCGTGAGAAACCTCAAGGGAACCGACTCCGACATCGAGTACGGCAACCTGCTGACCGTGCCGCTCGAAGGAGGCTTCCTCTACATCGAGCCGGTGTATACGCGCGGTGGCACGCAGAACTACCCGCTGCTGCGCAAGGTCGCCGCCTCTTACGGGTCGAAGACCGTCTTCGAGAACAGCCTCGGAGAGGCACTCAACGCGGTCTTCGGGGTGACGGACTCCGGCACCACCGAGCCGCCTGCGGACACCACCCGGCCACCAGGCACCACGCAGCCACCGGCCACTGGTGACGCGGCGCTGAAGAAGGCGATCGCGGATGCGCAGAAGGCCTACGCGGAAGGCGAGGCAGCACTGAAGAAGCAGGACTGGAGCGCTTACGGCAAGGCCCAGGCGGATCTGCAGGACGCGTTGCAGCGTGCGGCGGCCGCTCAGCCCAAGTCGGGCAGTGCAAATAATGCAGGCAATTCGGATAGTGCGGATAAAGCATCCGATGCCGGCAGTGGTGGCTGAGTAACCCGGTAAAGACCCACCCCCGCGTCGTGGTACGGTTTGAACACAACGACGCGGGGTGGAGCAGCTCGGTAGCTCGCTGGGCTCATAACCCAGAGGTCGCAGGTTCAAATCCTGTCCCCGCTACTGAAAGACGAAGGCCCGGATCCTTTCGAGGATCCGGGCCTTCGTCGTGCCGTGACGACTTTTATGTGTGGTGGGTGTGAAGTGCGGTTCGCGGGGCACGAGTTGAGCCCGGACGTGTTTGACTTATCTCTCTGTGGGCATGTCGACAAAACGCTGAAGTGACCTCACTGGCCGCGATATACCAGGTGTACGCGGGTTGTAGGTGGTGCGACGATGGTATTTATGGGGGACAGGGCAACTCTGTTGGAGACAGGGCGGTTTGTGCGGCGTCGCGTCCATCGGCCGGATAGCGTGATGAATGCGGCTTTTGGTGTTGCCGCCGCGGAGAACAGCGAGACCACTGAAACCACCGACATCATCGGGACGACCGAGACCGCCGAGACTGTGGGGTGTGCCGCGACCGTCGAGAGCACGGAGAGTGCAGAGAGCACGGGGAGTACCGGGGTCGCCGGGAGCTCCGGGGCCATTGAGGCTGCAGAGAGTCACGAGACCTCGGAGAGCCCGGAGAGCGCCGAGAGTGAGGCGCGCCACCGTCGCGCCGCCGACGCCGGCGACACCACGTCGATGAGCGTCCTCGGTGCCCTGCTGCTGCGCCGCGGCGATCTGGACGGTGCCGAGCCCTACCTGCGAGCGGCCACCGCCGACGGCGACCGGGCCGCGGCCAACAACCTGGGCGTCCTCCTCCACCAGCGCGGATACACCGACGACGCGGCCGGCTGGTGGCGTATCGCAGCCGTCGCGGGTTCCGCCGCAGCCGCGCACGCCCTCGGTCGCCACTACCGCGAGCGGGGCGATGAGCCCGGCGCCGAGTACTGGCTGCGGCAGTCCGCCGAGCAGGGCCATGCCCTGGGCGCATACGCCCTCGCCGACCTGCTGGAACACCGCAGCGACGTCGGTGCCGAGCGCTGGCTGCGCGCCGCCGCCGAGCAGGGGCACCGGGAGGCCGCGTACCGCCTCGCGCGCATGCTGGACCGCAACACCGCCGACGACCCGCACGACGCCTTCGGCCGCCCGGGCCTGGGTCCCGCACCTGGTCCCGGACCCGGCGCGGGCGCAGCCGGTCGTCCGGATGCCGCCGCCCGGTCCGCGGTGCGCTCGGACGACGGCCCCGTGGCCGGTCCGGCGACCGGGCGCGTGGGCGAGGCCGAGCAGTGGTACCGGCAGGCCGCCGCGCGTGGCCACCGGCGTGCCGCCCTGCACCTCGGCGCCATCCTCGAACAGCGCGGCGAGCCCAAGGAGGCCGGCCGCTGGTACCTCATCTCCGCGAAGGCCGGCGAGGCGCGGGCCGCCTGCGCGCTCGGATTCCTGCTGCGTGACGCGGGCGACGAGGAGAGCGCCGCCGTGTGGTGGCTGCGCGCCGCCCAGGACGGCGACGGGAACGCCGCCAACGCCCTGGGCGCCCTGCACGCCGCCCGTGGCGAGCAGCAGACCGCCGAGCGCTGGTACCGCGCTGCCATGGATGCGGGCGACGTCAACGGGGCCTACAACCTGGGGCTGCTCTGCGCGGCCCAGGACCGTACGCCGCAGGCCGAGCAGTGGTACCGCCGCGCCGCGTACGCGGGCCACCGCGAGGCCGCCAATGCGCTGGCCGTACTCCTGCTCCAGGCGGGCGACGCGACCGGCGCCGAGCCCTGGTTCTCCAAGGCGGCCGAGGCGGGCAGCGTCGACGCGGCCTTCAATCTCGGCATCCTGTACGCCGGACGCGACGAGGACCGTACGGCACTGGTCTGGTACGAGCGGGCCGCTGCGGCAGGCCATACCGAGGCAGCGCTCCAGGTCGGCATGGCCCTGCTGCACCACGGCGAGGAGCAGGCGGCCGAGCGCCATCTGCGCTGCGCTGCGGGCGGCGGCAGCGCCGAGGCCGCCTTCCGGCTGGCCGGGGTGCTGGACTCGCGGCAGCCGCCGCCCGGACCTCCCGCGCTCGGCGAGCCGATGCCGGAGAAGACCGAGTGCGAGGAGTGGTACGAGCGGGCCGCCGAGCAGGGGCACCGCCGCGCCCAGGTGCGTGTCGGGATGCTCGCCGCGGCCCGTGGTGACGTGGACAGCGCGGCCCGCTGGTACCGCGAGGCCGCCGAGTCGGGCAGCCGCAACGGCGCCTTCAACCTCGGGCTGCTGCTGGCCCGCGAGGGCAGCGAGCGCGAGGCCGCGCTGTGGTGGAGCCGTGCCGCGAACGACGGGCACGGTCGGGCGGCCCTGCGCCTCGCCCTGCTGGCCGCCCGCCGCGGGGAGCTCGCCGAGGGGCAGCGCTGGTGCGCACGGGCAGTCGAACTGGGCCCGGCGGAGGTCTCCGAGCGGGCTGCCCGGCTGCGCGAGGCGCTGCATCAGGAGCTGACCGCGTAGCCGTGCGCGGCGGCCCCGCACGGCCCGCAGAAACGGATTTGCGCTGGTCCAGGGCGTGACGTACTGTTGGGTTCAACGACGCGGGGTGGAGCAGCTCGGTAGCTCGCTGGGCTCATAACCCAGAGGTCGCAGGTTCAAATCCTGTCCCCGCTACTGAACGCAGAAGGCCGGATCCTTTAGGGGATCCGGCCTTCTGCGCATACGCATGCGCGCGAGTCAGAGCTTGTGGCCCACCGCCTCCGAGTACATCGCCCGGTCGACGGCCTTTGTCTCCGGCACCGGAGTGCCCTTCGAGACGCCCGAATCGGCGTACGCCTTCTGCAGCCGGTCCGTCGTGCCCTTCCGTATCTCCCAGTCCATGCGCATCGACGGGGTCGACCGCAGCGTGGCCTCGTCGGTCTTCATCAGCTTCGCCAGCTCGGCTACGAAGGCGGGATCGGACTTGTAGTCACCGGCGAAATAGGTGTTCACCGTTCGTATGTAGGCGCGGAGAAAGGCGACGCCCGCGTCTGGGTCCTCGTCCAGCAGCGTCGGGCCGAAGAGCAGGCCGCCGAGCGGTTCACCGACGGGCTGGCCGCCCAGGAACGCGTACTTCTTGTCGCCGTCCACCTTGCGCCAGATCGGGTCGAGCAGCCAGGCCGAGTCCACGCCGCCGTTCTGCAGCGCGGTCAGCACGTCTGCGGAACCGAGCTGCTGGAAGCTGATCTTGTCGAGGCCGCCGCCGTGCTTCTTCAGGGAGGTGTCCATCGGGTACGCGATGACCGAGCCCTTGCCGATCATCGTGCCCATCTTCCGGCCCGCCATCTCGACGTGATCGGCGCTCTCGCCGTCCTTGAGACGCACCCACAGGCCGCTCTTGGAGGTGGGGTCGGGGGAGAAGTTCCCTGCCACCCACTTGATGTCGAAGCCGCCGTTGATGCCGTTCATCACGGCTGCCTCGGGAGCCGCCCACTGGGCGTCCACATCGCCCTTGGCGAGCAGCGGCAGGGCGTCCGGGGTGGGCAGTACCTTCAGTTCGACATCCAGCCCCTCTTTTGCGAACTCGCCCTTCGCCACCGCGACCTGGAGCGGAGCTACGTACTCCGCGCTCAGGGTGCCGGTGGCAACGGTGATCTTCCGCTTCTTCGCCAGGGGCTGGGCCGCCGGGGTGCCCTTGTCGCAGCGGGCCGGTTTCCGGTCGGGGGCGAGGTCGGCAGGGTCGGTCCAACTGCCGGCGCCACAGCCCACGACGGGCTTGACGGTGCGCGGCGCGGCGGCGCTGTCCTCGGCGGAGTCGTTCCCGGCGCAGCCTGCCGCGCCGAGCAGGGATGCCGTGACGAGCACGACGGTGCAGGTGAAGGGGGTATGTGTACGCACAGTGCCTCCGTACGAAGAACATGGGGAGCCGTTCAGGACTGGCTGCGGCCGCGGTCGCGCGGGGCCCACGGTGTGAGCAGTCGCCCGGCGATCCGCACCACTTCGGAGAAGACGACACCGAGGACCGCCACACACACGATGCCGACGAACATCACGTCGTTCTGGAACAGCGCCCGGGAGTCGAAGATCAGATGGCCGAGACCGTCGGCCGCGGCGATCTGTTCGGAGGCGACAATGACGAGCACGGCCACCCCCGCCGCGATCCGTGCCCCGACCAGGACCGCGGGCAGCGACGCGGGCAGCAGCACATGGCGGAACATCTGCCAGGGCGAGGCGCCGAAGACCTGACCGGCATCACGGTGGCCGACCGGGACGGCGAGCACGGCCGCCATGGTGGAGATCCAGACGAAGAAGAAGACGGTCGCGGCGACCAGAGCGATCTGCGGTCCTTCACCGAGGCCGAACATATTGAGGAAGACCGGCAGCAGGGCCAGCTTCGGCACGACGTACAGCGCATCGAGCAACGGTTCCAGCGCCGCCCGTACGAGTGAGAGCGAGCCCATCAGCAGGCCGAGCGCGTATCCCGCGACGGTGCCGATCGCATAGCCGCCCAGGACCCGCTTGAGCGTGGCCCACACATCCGGCCACAGTTCACCGGCGGCCGCCCGGTCCCAGCCGTCCGCCAGGATGGTGGAGGGGGCGGGGTAGACCCGGTCGTCGATCCAGGACTGTGCCGCGGCCAGTTGCCAGAGCAGCACGAGGAGCAGCGGTACGGCGACGGCGAGCGTGAGTTCCAGGGCGCGGCGCCTGCGGTGGGTGCGTACCGGATGCAGCTCCTGCGGGCCCGGTCTGCGGATCAGGACGCCGTCGTCGGGCTTCGTGGCGTTCACGGTGGTGGTCATGCCGGGACCGCCTCCCTGCGTACCTCGCCGCGCAGAAGTTCCCACAACTCGCTCTTCAGCGCGGTGAATTCGGGTGCCGACCGGACCCCGCCGGTGCGCGGTCGGCCGAACGGCGGGCGGCGCTCGGCGATGATCCGCCCCGGTCTGGCGGACATCACCAGCACCCTGTCCCCGAGCACGATCGCCTCTTCGAGGCTGTGGGTGATGAAGAGGGTGGTGGTACGGGTGGTCTGGGTGAGGTCGAGCAGCTCGTCCTGGAGGATCGTGCGCAGCTGGGCGTCGAGCGCCGCGAACGGCTCGTCCATCAGCAGCATCCCGGGTTCGACGGCGAGGGCACGGGCGATCGCGACCCGTTGCCGCATCCCGCCGGAGAGGGCGGCCGGATATGCCCCAGCGAAGTCGGAGAGCCCCATCCGGGCCAGCCAGTCGCGCGCCCTGGCATCGGCCTCCTTGCGCGGTACGCGCTGGATGTCGAGACCGAACCGGACATTGGCGAGCACGGTCTTCCAGTCGTAGATCCCGTAGTCCTGGAAGATCATCGCCGCCGGACGGGGTGAGGTCGTACGGATGGACAGCTCGCCGGAGCTGGGGCGGAGCAGTCCGGCGGCGATCCTGAGCAGCGTGGACTTGCCGCAGCCGGACGGGCCGACGATGCAGGTGAACTCGCCCGGTGCGATGGAGAGATCGAGCGGGCCGAGGGCGGACAGGGCCTTGGCGCCGCGCCCGAACGAGCGGGTGAGCGCGTCGGCGCGGAGTTTGGGGCTGGTGGCTGCGGTTGTGGGTGGGGTCGGGTGCGGATCTCCCACGGGTCTCTCCTCGCGCGTATCGAGGTGCGGATCCGCCGCGGGGCGGACGTGATCGCCGCCGACGATATGACTACCCGTCAGATTCGGGAAGGGGGTGCGCGCGTGGTGGGGGTGGGGATGCGTGTCATCCCCTGCGAGTGTTCATGCGGAAGGCCCCGGTGCGCGTGATGCTCGCACCGGGGCCTTCCGTGGCAGGACTCAGGTCGTCGCGGCGCAGTTCGGGCAGATGCCGCGGTAGGTCACCTCGACATTGGAGACCGTGAAACCGAACCGCTCGTCGCTCGGCAGATCCGCCAGCGGGTCGCCCGCCGGGTGCACATCGCGGATGGCGCCGCAACTCGCGCAGACGAGGTGGTGGTGGGGGCGGTGTGCGTTCGGGTCGTACCGCTTGGCCCGGCGATCCGTGGAGACCTCGATGACCTCGCCGAGCGTCACCATCTCGCCCAGGGTGTTGTAGACGGTGGCGCGGGAGATCTCGGGCAGCTTGGCGACGGCCCGGGCGTGGACCTCGTCAGCCGTCAGATGCACATGGTCCCCGTCGAGGACCTCGGCCACGACACGCCGCTGCGCAGTCATGCGCCAGCCGCGTCCGCGAAGTCGTTCCAACAGGTCACTCATGGGAACAAGCCTAACAGTGGGGGGACCAGGTCCCGAACGGGTGTGACTTTGGATGTTCACTTGACTTGGACTATGTCCATTGTAGGATCGGGACCGGCATACGCCAAGGGACAGGCTGTGCAGGACATGACGAATGTGCAGGAACGACGCAGGAGGCGCACGTGACGCAGGGACCGCTCACCACGGAGGCCGGCGCGCCGGTCGCCGACAACCAGAACAGTCAGACCGCGGGCGTCGGCGGTCCGGTCCTGGTGCAGGACCAGTCGCTGCTGGAGAAGCTCGCGCACTTCAACCGCGAGCGCATTCCGGAGCGCATCGTGCACGCCCGCGGCGCCGGTGCTTACGGCACGTTCACGCTGACCCGCGACGTCTCGCAGTGGACGCGGGCGAAGTTCCTCTCCGATGTCGGCAAGCAGACCGAGACGTTCCTCCGCTTCTCGACCGTCGCGGGCAACCTCGGCTCCGCCGACGCGGTGCGCGACCCCCGCGGCTTCGCGCTGAAGTTCTACACCGAAGAGGGCAACTACGACCTCGTCGGCAACAACACCCCGGTGTTCTTCATCAAGGACGCCATCAAGTTCCCGGACTTCATCCACACCCAGAAGCGCGACCCGTACACCGGCTCGCAGGAGGCGGACAACGTCTGGGACTTCTGGGGCCTGTCGCCCGAGTCCACCCACCAGGTGACCTGGCTGTTCGGCGACCGCGGCATCCCGGCCACGCTGCGTCACATGAACGGGTACGGCTCGCACACGTACCAGTGGAGCAACGAGGCCGGTGAGGTCTTCTGGGTCAAGTACCACTTCAAGACCGACCAGGGCATCAAGAACCTCACCCAGGCCGAGGCCAACAAGCTCGCCGGTGAGGACCCGGACAGTCACCAGCGCGATCTGCGCGAGGCGATCGAGCGCGGCGACTTCCCGTCCTGGACGGTGCAGGTCCAGATCATGCCGGCGGCCGAGGCGGCCACGTACCGCTTCAACCCGTTCGACCTCACCAAGGTGTGGCCGCACGCGGACTACCCGCCGATCGAGATCGGGAAGCTGGAGCTCAACCGCAACCCGGAGAACATCTTCGCGGAGACCGAGCAGTCGATCTTCAGCCCCGCGCACTTCGTGCCGGGCATCGGTCCGTCCCCCGACAAGATGCTCCAGGGCCGTCTCTTCGCGTACGGCGACGCCCACCGCTACCGCGTCGGCATCAACGCCGACCACCTGCCGGTGAACCGCCCGCACGCCACCGAGGCGCGCACCAACAGCCGTGACGGCTACCTGTACGACGGCCGCCACAAGGGTGCGAAGAACTACGAGCCGAACAGCTTCGGTGGTCCCGTCCAGACGGACCGGCCCCTGTGGGGGCCCACCTCGGTCACGGGTGAGATCGGCACGCACGAGGCCCCGAGCCACGCCGAGGACAACGACTTCGTGCAGGCCGGAAACCTCTACCGGCTCTTCTCCGAGGACGAGAAGGCCCGGCTGATCGACAACCTCGCCGGGTTCATCGCCAAGGTGTCGCGCGATGACATCGCCGAGCGCGCGATCAACAATTTCCGCCAGGCGGACGGCGACTTCGGCAAGCGTCTGGAGGCCGCGGTCCAGGCCCTGCGCGGCTGATGAGGACGCCTGTCGTCGACGGTGGGCCGGCTCCCTCTTCGGAGGGGCCGGCCCACCGGTCGTTCATGGGGGCTCAGCCGACGAGATCCGCGTGGTGGCGGCGCCTGGTGGGCGCCCAGCAGCGCAGGATGTCGCGGACCGAGACGATGCCGACGGGCCCGTGGTCGTCCAGCACGATCAGATGGCGGAAACCGCCGTGCGTCATGGCCTCCGCGGCCTCTTCCAGGGTCCAGGTGGGCGCGGCGAAGACCACATCGGTGGTGGTGTGGGTGGCGGCGGTCTCGACGTCGGGGTTCTGGCCGGAGCCGACCGCGTTGAGGATGTCGCGCTCGGTGAGAATGCCGAGCCCGCTGGTGTCCTGGTCGAGGACGACTGCGGCTCCGATGCGGCGGACCGACATCAGCCGGGCGGCCTGGCGGAGCGTATGGGTCGGTCCGATGGTGAGGACCAGCGTGCTCATGGCGTCACGGACGAGCATGAAGAGAGCCACCTCCTTCGTGAAGCGACTGCGTGAGCCGGTTCACAAGTTCACAAGCGGGGGGACTCTCAGAGTTGCACCGATACGTGACCGGAACAAGGGGGGACGAGATCATCCGAGGGGCGTGCGGTGGTGCGCGACGCCCCTCGGGGGCGTGATCCGGATCAGTAGCGCTGGTTCAGATAGCCCAGGAGTTCGTGGTGGAGCAGTCCGTTCGAGGCCGCGGCGTTGCCGCCGCCGGGGCCGGACACTCCGTCCAGGCTGGTGAACTTCCCGCCCGCCTCCTGGACGATGATCGCGTTGGCGGCCATGTCCCAGAGCGAGAGCTCCGGTTCCGCGCAGATGTCGACCGATCCCTCGGCGACCATCATGTACGGCCAGAAATCCCCGTACCCGCGAGTGCGCCAGCAGGCCCTGGTCAGATCCATGAACCCGTCGAGCCGGCCCTGCTCCTCCCAGCCGCTCAGCGATGCGTACGCGAACGAGGCGTCCGTGATCCGCTCCACCTTCGACACATGCAGCCGGGTCGCGGACGTCAGACTGCGGCCGGAGAACGCCCCCGCACCCTTCGCCGCCCACCAGCGCCGGTTCAGTGCGGGGGCCGATACCACGCCGACCACCGGCTGGAACCCGTCCTCGCCGGCCTCCATCAGGGAGATCAGCGTCGCCCAGACCGGCACACCGCGTACATAGTTCTTGGTGCCGTCGATCGGGTCGATGACCCAGCGCCGCGGGCCGGTGCCCTCGATTCCGTACTCCTCGCCCAGAATCGCATCGCGCGGGCGCGCCCGATGGAGGTGGCCGCGGATCAGTTCCTCGGCGGCCTTGTCGGCCTCGCTCACCGGCGTCATGTCCGGCTTGGTCTCGACCTTGAGATCCAGGGCCTTGAACCGGTCCATCGTCGCCGCGTCGGCGGCGTCCGCCAGCACATGGGCGAGGCGCAGATCATCGTGGTAATCGGGCATGTCGTCACAGTATCGACCGCAGGTGAACAGAGCTACAGGACCCCGCGGCCGCTCGGACCATTGACAGTCCTCGCAAGCGAGTCAACTCTGGGACGCAGAGCCCTTGGCGCGGGAGGCGATGATGCCCACAGCGCGAGATGCATTGCTGGACGCCGCCCTCTCGGCGCTGGCAGGCCTGCCCTGGTCGGCGGTCCGCATGGTCGATGTCGCGTCCGCCGCCGGAGTCTCCCGGCAGACCCTCTACAACGAGTTCGGCAGCAAGGACGGCCTGGCCCGCGCCCTGGTCCGGAGCGCCGCCGACGGCTATCTGGCCGGTGTCGAACGGGCACTGGGATCAGCAGGCGGTACGGGGGACAGGCTGGCGGCCACCGCTGCCTGGACCATCCGCGCCGTTCGGGCGGATGCCCTGGTCAGGGGGTTGCTCACGGGCTGCTGGGGGGAGCGATTACCCCGTCCCGCACACCCCGCGGCGCCGACTGCATCGCTCGTGCCCGCCCAGCGGCGCGCCGATGCCGGGACACCGACGCCCGCCGAGCTGCTCGGCCAGGTCAGAGCGCGAGCGGTGGCCGCCCTCGACGAGGGACGGCCACCGCACGACCCGGAGGTACTGGCCGCCACCTGCGAGATCGCACTGAGGCTCGCACTGAGTTACGCGCTGGTGCCGGCTCCTCCGGGGACGGAGGGGGAGGCGGCACCGCTGGTGCGCGAGGTGGCGGAGTGGCGGCCGGCCGGGCGAACGCTCGGTGCGCGAGACGGAGCAGCACCGGCGGACCGGGAGCCGCCGGGCCCTGCTTGAGCCGGCCGACCTTCGCGTAGTCCGTGCCGGCCAGGTCCGGGCCCCCGATGTCTCGCTCGGCACGCTCATCGCGTCGACGACCGGCGCCGCGGTGACCTACCCGTGGATGTTCTTCTTCCCCGCCGCGCTGCTCATCGTCTTCGTACCGGCGGTGAATCCGGTCGGCGACGGTCTGCGCGACGCCCTCTGCCCGACGAGCGGACACGGCCGCACCGCCACAGTCCAGCAAGAGGCAGAGGGGACGGGACGATGAGCAGCGACGTCCTACTGGGCGTGGAGCGCGTGGCCGGTGCGAGAGCGAGGTGCCGGTCGGCGCGGGCGCCGGTCGCACCTCCGCGTGCCACTTCCCGCTGACGGTTGCCGTGGGGTGAGCGTGACGCGCGGTCAGTTGGACGAGCCCGAGAGCTGCAGTCCGATCACTCCGACGATCACCAGCGAGATCGAGACCAGCTTGAGGGTGGAGACCACGTCGTCGAGGAAGACCATGCCGTAGATCGCGGTGCCCGCCGCGCCGATGCCCGTCCATACGGCGTAGGCGGGCCCCACGTCGAGTTTCTTCAGCGACAGTGTCAGCAGACCGAAGCTGCCGAGGGCGAAGATGCAGAACGCGATGGTCGGCCAGAGCCGGGTGAAGCCGTGCGAGAGCTTCAGACAGACGGCGAAGCCGGTCTCCAGAAGTCCTGCGACCACGACCAGCAGCCACGCCATCGTCAGTGCCCTCCCACGTCGGTGACCGCCTTGCCTCGCTGGGCGTGATTATGCACTTACCTGCGTCAGCAGATCGCAAACGTGCCGGGGTCAGTCGCCTTCGCGCCGCTCCCGGGTGGACATCAGGCGCCGCAGCGATTCCAGCCGCGCCGGATCTGCGTGTCCGTCCGCCACCCAGGCATCAAGGGCGCATTCCGGTTGATTGCTGTCGTGGGTGCAGCCGCGCGGGCAGTCCTCGGTGCCGGGCTCCAGGTCGGGGAACGCGTGGATCACCCGGGACGGGTCGATGTGGTTGAGCCCGAAGGAGCGCACACCGGGGGTGTCGATCACCCAGCCGCGGTAGTCGGGCAGGGGGAGCGCCAGCGCCGATGTGGTGGTGTGCCGGCCACGGCCGGTGACCGCGTTGACGACCCCGGTGGTACGCCGCCGGTCCTTCGGCACGAGTGCGTTGACCAGGGTCGTCTTCCCGACACCGGAGTGCCCGACGAATGCGGTGACCCGGTCGTGCAGCTGCTCGCGGACCCGCTCCGCGGCGTCGCCGTTCTCCAGTTCCTCGCGGCTGGTGACGATGAACGGGACGCCCAGCGGGGTGTACGCCTCCAGCAGCTTGTCCGGGGAGGCCAGATCGGACTTGGTCAGCACCAGGAGCGGGGAGAGCCCGCCGTCGTACGCGGCGACCAGACAGCGGTCGATCATCCGCGGGCGGGGTTCCGGATCGGCCAGCGCGGTGACGATCGCCAGCTGGTCGGCGTTGGCGACGACCACCCGCTCGTACGGATCGTCGTCGTCCGCGGTCCGGCGCAGCACCGAGCGGCGCTCACCGATACGGACGATGCGGGCGAGGGTGTCCTTGTCGCCGGACAGATCGCCGACGATGGAGACGGTGTCACCCACCACGGCGGCCTTCCGTCCCAGCTCACGGGCCTTCATCGCCATGACCGTACGGCCGTCGACGAGACAGGTGAGGCGGCCGCGGTCGACGGTGAGGACCATGCCCTCCTCGGCGTCCTCGTGCTTCGGGCGGGTATGAGTGCGAGGCCGGTTGCCCTTCGGGTTGGGGCGGAACCGGATGTCGTCCTCGTCGGGGTTCTTGCCGTAGCGGCGCATGTCTCAGGCCCCGAGCATTCCGGTCCACATCTGCGGGAAGTCCGGCAGGGTCTTGGCGGTTGTCGCCACGTTCTCGATCTCCACTCCGGGGACGGCAAGGCCGATGATCGACCCCGCAGTTGCCATCCGGTGGTCGTCGTACGTATGGAAGGTACCGCCGTGCAGCGGCCGGGGCCGGATGTGGAGCCCGTCGGCGGTCTCGGTGACGTCGCCCCCGAGTCCGTTGATCTCCTTGGTGAGCGCGGCCAGCCGGTCCGTCTCGTGCAGCCGCAGATGAGCGACACCGCTCAGGGTGGACGGGCCGTCGGCGAGGGCCGCGACCGCCGCGATGCCCGGGGTCAGCTCGCCAACCTCGCCGAGGTCGACGTCGATGCCGTGGATACGGCCCGAACCGGTGAAGGTGAGGCCGCGCTCGGTCAGCTCGCAGCTGCCGCCCATCGCGGTGAAGATCTCCCGCAGGGCGTCACCGGGCTGGGTGGTGTGCTCGGGCCAGTCGGGGATGGTGACCCGGCCGCCGGTGACCAGTGCGGCGGCGAGGAACGGCTGGGCGTTGGAGAGGTCGGGCTCGACGGTCAGATCGCGGCCGAGCAGGGCGGAGGGGGAGACCCGCCAGGCGTTCGGCTCGCCGCCCGTCTCCGGCTCGTCCACCTGGGCGCCGACGGCCCGCAGCATGTCGACGGTCATCCGGATGTGCGGCATGGAGGGGAGTCTCGCGCCGGTGTGGCGCACCTCCACTCCCTGGTTGTAGCGCGGCGCCGACAGCAGCAGCGCCGAGACGAACTGGGAGGACGAGGAGGCGTCGATCGACACCGGTCCGCCGTCCAGCGCACCGCCGCCGTGCACGGTCATCGGCAGTGAGCCGCGCCCGTCGTCGTCGATCCGGGCGCCCAGTACCCGCAGCGCGTCGATCACGCCGTTGAGCGGGCGTTCGTACGAACGGGGGTCGCCGTCGAAGCGGATCGGGCCGTCGGCGAGGGCCGCGACCGGCGGCAGGAAGCGCATGACCGTCCCGGCATTGCCGACATCGATCGTGGTGGGGCCGTGCAGCCCGGCGGGGATGACCCGCCAGGCCTCGCCGGAGCCGTCCGGGCCGACGCCTTCCTCGATGCCGGCGCCCATCGCGCGCAGCGCCTCGGCCATCAGCAGGGTGTCGCGGGAGCGCAGCGGGCGGCGCAGCCAGCCGGGCTCGGCGGCGAGAGCGGCGAGGACGAGGGCGCGATTGGTGACCGATTTCGATCCGGGCACGGTGACGGTCGCGTCGACGGCGCCGCTCGCTCGGGGGGCGGGCCAGAGGGCGGGGTGCACGGCACTTTCGGTCATGGACCTCACTTTAGTGGCTCATGGCAAACCCGAATCTCGATCAAATAAGACGAAACCGGTACGTAACGAAAGCGTGGTAGGTGTCGCCGGTCGGCGCCGGCCCTCACATGCCGAGCAGCCAGCGCCCGCCGCCGATCAGTGAGCAGAGCGACACCGCGTGGAAGAGGAACAGCCACAGCGCGGCCGGCACATCCGTCAGCCGCGACAACTGGTCCGCGTCCGAGTCGGGCGCACCGCCGTGCCGCCGCTTCGACTGGAGCTCGAAGGCCGGGCGTACGCCGCCGAGCAGCAGGAACCAGACCGCGGTGTAGGCGAAGAGTGACTGCACGGCGGGCGAGGCGAGCCAGGACACCAGCAGGAAGGCCGACCCGGTGAGGATCACCGTCAGTGCCCCGTACACATTGCGGATCATCACCAGCATCACCGCGAGCAGTGCGGTGGCCACCCACAGCAGCAGTGTGATCCTGCCGTTGACCAGCAGCCACGCCCCGCCCAGGCCCAGCAGCGGCGGGGCGGTGTAGCCCGCAGCCGCGGTCAGGATCATCCCGATTCCGGTCGGCTTGCCGCGGCTGACCGTCAGCCCGCTGGTGTCCGAGTGCAGCCGGATGCCGGACAGCTGTCGTCCGGTGAGCAGTGCGATCAGCCCGTGCCCGCCCTCGTGCGCGATGGTGATCGCGTTGCGGCTCAGCCGCCATATCGGATTCGGTACGACGGCGATCAGTGCGAGCGTTCCGGTCACCACCACCAGCCACTGCTCGGGCGCGGGCTGGGTGCCGAAGACGCGGTCCCACAGATTGCCCAGATCGGTGCTGTCCATGGCGTGGGCGGCTCCTTGCGGTATCGGCGTCCTGTCGTCGTGACAGTCGTGGCAGTCTGGCACTTATGTGCGGACGGTATGCAGCGAGTCGGCGGCCCGAGGATCTGACCGGACTCTTCCAGGTAGAGAAGTGGGAACCGGCGGAGACCTTGGCGCCCGATTGGAACGTGGCGCCGACCAAGGAGGTCTACGCCGTACTGGAACGTCCTGTGAAAGACGCAGATGATCAGCGTCCGGTTCGCCAGCTGCGCGCCCTGAAATGGGGGCTCGTACCGTCCTGGGCGAAGTCCCCCGAGGGGGCCGCACGCCTGATCAACGCCCGTGCGGAGACCGTCCACGAGAAGCCGTCCTTCCGCCGCCCCTTCGTCTCCCGGCGCTGCATCCTGCCCGCCGACGGCTACTACGAGTGGGTCACCGGTGCGGATGAGCGGCAGCTGGAGGAGAAGGGCAGGAAGAAGCGGCCCCGCAAGCAGCCCTACTTCGTGACACCCGCCGACGGATCGGTCTTCGCGATGGCCGGACTGTACGAGTTCTGGCGCGACCGGACCCTGCCGGACGATCATCCGATGGCCTGGTGGGTGACCTGCTCGGTGATCACGACCGAGGCGGAGACCACCCCGCTCGCCGTCGCCCCCGCCGAGGGCCCGGCCGCACTTGCCGACATCCACCCCCGGATGCCGCTGATGCTGACCCCGGACCGGTGGGACGCCTGGCTCGACCCGTCGCGCACCGACATCGAGGAGCTGAAGGGGCTGCTCACCCCGCCGCCGGGCGGGCTGATGCGGGCCTATCCGGTGGCCACGGCCGTCAGCAACGTCCGCAACAACGGTCCCGAGCTGCTGGAGGAGCTGGCCGCGCCGGAAGTGAGCACGCTCTTCTGAGTCTCTTCCGACCGGGCAGGATGGGGTGCGTGAGTACCGCAGAGACAGGCCGCAGGACCGAGACGGTCGACACGGAGGCCGGGCCGGCCAGGATCACCTGGCTGCCCGCCGAGAACGCGAAGAACGCCCGCCTGGTGCTCGCGGTCAGCCATGGCGCGGGTGGCGGCATCGAGACCCGCGACCTGCGCGCCCTGGCCGCCGCGCTGCCCGCCCACGGGGTGACCGTCGCCCTGGTGGAGCAGCCGTGGCGGGTCGCCGGTAGGAAACTCGCGCCCGCCCCGAAGACCCTGGACACCGGATGGCGGGGCCTGTGGCCCGCGCTCACCGCCGCGGGGCTGCCCGTCGTCGCGGGAGGGCGCAGCGCAGGGGCAAGGGTGGCCTGCCGTACGGCGGCGGAGCTCGGTGCCCACGCCGTCCTCGCGCTCAGCTTTCCGCTGCATCCGCCGGGGAAGCCGGAGAAGTCCCGCAAGGACGAGCTCCTCGGATGCGCAGTACCCACGCTCGTCGTGCAGGGCGGCAATGACCCGTTCGGGCGGCCCGCCGAATTCCCTCCGGGGGAGTACGAGATCACCGAGGTGCCGCACGGCGACCACGGGTTCGCCGTACCGAAGAAGTCCGGCCTGACCGAGGATCAGGCGATGGAGATCCTCACCGCCGCCGTGATCGAGTGGCTGTCCACCCTCGTCTGATGTACGCCCTCCTGCGGGTGGAGCCCGGTCACACCCGCGGCGGCAGCCCGGGCACACCCCCGGGAATGTTGAGCGAGGGGCCACTGTTGTCGGTGACATCGGTACATCAACGTCGTATGTGGAGAGGGAGTCCGTCGCATGGGTTCGACCATCTGCCCGCGCCGCTCGAACGCCGCTGACCTGGAGTGGACGGTCCTGCATGCGGCCAAGACCACTCCCGAGCGGGCACTGAGCGGATCGGATCGACAGCCCGTCTCGAAGCAAGGTCGACTATTCTCCGATTCGAGCGGGTCCGGTTTCGGCTCCGCCACAGCGTTGGAGGAGGTGGGTCCGGTCACTGGGACCGACACAGGGACCGACGACGGCCGCGCACAGGAGACGACTGCCGAGCGCAATGCGCGTTTCGAGCGGGACGCTCTCGGTTTCCTCGACCAGATGTACTCGGCCGCGCTGCGCATGACGCGCAACCCCGCGGACGCCGAGGACCTGGTCCAGGAGACGTATGCCAAGGCGTACGGATCCTTCCACCAGTTCCGTGAGGGCACCAACCTCAAGGCATGGATGTACCGCATCCTCACCAATACCTTCATCAACTCGTACCGCAAGAAGCAGCGCGAACCCCAGCGCAGCGCCGCCGAGGAGATCGAGGACTGGCAGCTGGCGCGCGCCGAGTCGCACATGTCGACCGGCCTGCGCTCCGCGGAGTCGCAGGCTCTCGACCACCTTCCCGACTCGGATGTGAAGTCCGCTCTGCAGGCGATCCCCGAAGAGTTCCGCATCGCCGTGTATCTCGCCGATGTAGAGGGCTTTGCCTACAAGGAGATCGCGGACATCATGGGGACTCCCATCGGTACGGTGATGTCCCGACTGCACCGGGGCCGCCGCCAACTGCGCGGCATGCTGGAGGACTACGCCCGTGAGCGCGGGCTCGTCCCGGCCGGTGCCGGAGAGTCGGACGATCGGAAAGGCTCGGGCTCATGAGCTGCGGAGAGCCGCATGAGACGGACTGCTCAGAGGTCCTCGATCATCTCTACGAGTTTCTCGACCACGAGATGCCCGACAGCGACTGCTCCAAGTTCGAGGTGCACTTCGAGGAGTGCTCCCCGTGCCTGGAGAAGTACGGCCTGGAACAGGCCGTGAAGAAGCTGGTGAAGCGCTGCTGCGGCCAGGACGACGTGCCGACCGATCTGCGCTCCAAGGTGATGGGCCGGATCGACCTGATCCGCTCGGGGCAGGCGGTGCCCGAGCAGGACGTGACGGCGTCGGAGACCGGTCAGCCGACCGTCGCCAAGGAGTGACGCCCGGCGGCTGTCACTCGTAGCCGCGCCCCCCCGTATCGTCCGCGTCCCGCGCACATCACCCGAATGTGCTAATCGGGCTCATTGACGCTCGACGGGACATACAACTCGCTAGCCTGGCGCCTTCATTGACCATATTGGGGGGCGGGCGGGGCGGGTGAGAGCCACACGCGGGGCGGCGCGCGCGTACATTCTGACGGCCGCGGTCGGCGCCCTGTTATGTGTGCTCCCCGCGCTGGGAACGGACGCCGGGACCCCGTGGGCCACCGTCGGACTGCTCACCGGGCTCTATCTGGTCCGTGAACTCCCCGGGCGCTGCCCCTTCTTCGGCAGCTCCGTGCCGATCGGCGCCGGATCGTTCTTTCCGCTGCTGCTCGCCGCCGCCTTTCTGCTGCCGCCCGCCGCGGCCGCCCTGGTCGCGATCCCCGGATCACTCGTCGGCCGGGTGGAGGCCCCGCCCGCCACCGCACGGCGTGTCTGGCGGACCGCGCAGCTCGCCGTCACCGTCTGGGCGGCCTCGTCCGTACACGGTCTGCTCGGCGGTGCCGCCACGCTCGGCGGCACCGGTACCGGCCCCGACCGGCTCCCCGACCTTCCGTACGCCCTGCTGCCCGCCTGTGCCGCCGCCCTGGCCTTCAGTCTCGTCCTGACCACTCTGGACGGCTCCATCCTGGTCGCGGCCGAACGGCTGCCCGTGCGGCGTGCCTGGAGCGGACTGCTGTCCCGCTCGCTGGGACCGCACCTGGTGCACGGCCTCGCCGGGCTGATGATGGCCGTCCTGTGGCGCGGTCCGTACGGGCCGCTGTCCGCGCTCATCGTCCTGCTGCCGATGTACATCTCCTGCTGGGTCTTCGCCCAGTACCACCGCGAGCACGCCGCCCACCGCGCCACCATCAGGGCACTGGTACAGGCAGTCGACATCAAGGACACGTACACCCGCGGTCACAGCGAACGGGTCGGGCAGGCCTCCGTCCTCATCGCCCGCGAACTGGGCATGGACCAGGACCGGCTGGAGGTTCTCCGGTTCGCCGGCATCCTGCACGACGTGGGCAAGCTCGGCGTCCCCACCCGGGTGCTCCGCAAGGACGGACCGCTCACCCCTCAGGAGCGGCGGGTGATCGAACTGCATCCGGAGTACGGGCACGAGATCGTCCGCGGCATCGGCTTCCTCGGCGAGGCGCGGGCCGCGATCCTGCACCACCACGAACGGCTCGACGGCAGCGGCTACCCGTACGGGCTCAGCGGGCGGGAGATCCCCGAGTTCGCGCGGGTCGTCGCGGTGGCGGACGCCTTCGACGCGATGACGTCGACCCGGTCGTACCGGCCAGGGAGGCCGGTGCCCGCGGCGCTGGAAGAGCTGAAGCGGTGTGCGGGTACGCAGTTCGATCCGCAGATGGTGCGGGCGCTGGTGCGGGCGGTGGACCGGCACGGGTGGTCGGCGGCGACGGTGGTGGTGACGGCGGACGAGGTGATTCCGCAGCAGCGGAGGGAGGGGGTGGCGGGCGGGGGGGGGGGGGGGCGACGGGGGGGGGGGGGGCCCGAGACCGCCCCCCGGCCCCGCCCCCCCCCCCGGCGACGCGGCCCCGGCCCGC
>NZ_JBHVWS010000027.1:0-18675 GCF_042882185.1 Streptomyces sp. NPDC058239 | reverse complement strand
CCTTTTTTCTGTCTTGTGTGGCGGGGGTTTTTGTTGTTTACCCACGGGGGGGGGGGGGGGGGGCGGGGGGGCCCGGTCGCCGCCGGGGGGCGGTTTCGCCACAACCCCCGGGCGGCCCCGGCCACCCCCGGTCTGCAGCCGTCCGCGGACCGTCGCCGATGACCCGGGTCGGGTCGCGGCTGCCCCCCGTCGTCCTCGCCGTCCGCGGCGCAGCTGCGACGCTCGCCGTCGCCGGGCTCGGCCACACCCTCTGGGACGGCGTCCGCGAACCCGGACACGCCCTCGCCTTCGGGGTGCTCATCACCGTCGGTGAACTGGCCCGCTGGGGTGCGCTTCCCGGCGAGCGCGAGCCCGCGCCGCTCGGAGCCGCCGGAGCACTCGCGTACGCCCTCCTCGGCTGCAGCGGCGGCGCCCCCACCACCCACGGCGTCCTCCAGGTGGTAGCCGTACTTGTCGCGGCACAGCTCATCGCCTGTGTGCCCCATGTGGCACGCGGCAGCGGCCCCGCGCCCGACCGGGTGGCCCGCCGCATCCTGACTGTCGCCTTCGCCGCCGTGTGCTTCCAGCCGCTGTACAACTCCGGCCGCACCGCCGACTGGTTCGGCGAAGGCCCGTACTACGTGCTCCTCATGCTCCTGTTCCTCGTCCTGACCGCCCTGTGCGACGCCGTGCTCGCCGCGCTGCTGCTGCGCTCGCGCACCGGCTACCCGTACGGGCCGCTGCTCCGCGACGAGCTGCGCGCTCTGATCGGCATCGGGTCGGCGGTCTGCGCGACCGGGGTCGTGATGGCCCTCGGGGTCGCCGTCGCCGGGCTGTGGGCGCTGCCCGTCCTGTGCGTACCGCTGCTGCTGACCCAGGTCTCGTTCCGCCGGTTCGTCGCCGTGCGCACCACCTACCGGCAGACGATCACCTCGCTCGCCCGGTCCACCGAGATCGCCGGATACACCCCCCACGGGCATGCCCGCAGGGTCGCGGTGCTCTGTACGGCCGTCGGACGTGAGCTGGGGCTCTCCGGGAGCGAGCTGACCGTGCTGGAGTACGCGGCCCTGATGCACGACATCGGCCAGCTCTCCCTCGTCGACCCGGTCCCGGACGGGGCGACGGCCACCCTGCCCGCCGCCGAGCAGCGACGCATCGCGCTGCTCGGAGGGGCCGTGGTCCGGCAGACCGGGGTGGACACCGAGGTTGCCGTCGTGGTGGAACGGCAGGCCGACCCCTATCGCGAGCAGCCGTTGTCCGCCAGGATCGTCAGGGCCGTCAACGCATACGACGACCTCTCCGGGGAAAGTCTCATCGGGCCGCTGGGTGCGCTGGAACAACTCAGGCTCGGTACCGGTCACGACTATCAGCCCGAGGTCGTGGAATCGCTGGCCAGAGTCCTGGCCCGGGGCGGTCTGACCCCCGTCCTGCCTGGGTAACCCATGGGTAATGAGCGGGTGTCCGGCCAGGCATGGTTGGATGCGAAGAAGAGCGGAAAACGAGGGTGTCCAGTCGGGACAGGCGGGAATCGTGAGGATCTTCGGGAAGGTACGGCATCGGCCCTCCGCCTCTTGGCGGCAGGCCACGGACCGCGCGTTCACGCTGATCGGCGACGGCCGGTACGAGGACGCGGGCGCGCTGCTGACACGTGCGGCGGACCTGGAACCCTGGCTCTCCGAGTCGTGGTTCAACCTGGCGCTGCTGCACAAATTCCGGCATGACTGGGAACAGGCGAGAGCCGCCGGCCTGAGGGCCGTGGCGCTGCTCGACAAGGAATCCGGTGCTCCCGACTGGTGGAACGTCGGGATCGCCGCCACCGCACTGCAGGACTGGCCGCTGGCGCGCCGGGCCTGGCAGGCGTACGGCCTCAAGGTGCCGGGTGCGGGCCAGTACACCTCGGCGGCCAACAGCGAGCCGGTCGGCATGGAGCTGGGCAGCGCCGCGGTACGGCTGTCGCCGGAGGGCGAGGCCGAGGTCGTCTGGGGCCGCAGGCTCGATCCGGCCCGGATGGAAGTGCTCTCCATCCCGCTGCCGTCGTCCGGCCGGCGCTGGGGCGAGGTCGTCCTGCACGACGGCGTGCCGCACGGAGAGCGGGTCACCGCGGCCGGACCCTCGTACCCCGTCTTCGACGAGATCGAGCTGTGGGCGCCGTCCCCCGTACCCACCTGGGTCGTGCTGCTCGAAGCGGCCACCGAGGCGGACCGGGACGCCCTGGAGCAACTGGCGTCCGACGCCGGGTTCGCCGCCGAGGACTGGTCGTCCTCCGTGCGGCTGCTCTGCCGGGCCTGCTCGGAGAGCCGGATGGAGAGCGACGAGGGCGACGGCGAGCACCTGGATCCGCACGACCACAGCGAGCCGGGGCATCCGGGCCCGCTGGGGCATCGCACCGCCGGTGAGCTGTGGGTGCCCGAGCGCGAGTGCGGGATAGCGGCACCGGCCGGGCTGGTGCGCGGACTGCTGGACGGCTGGGTGGCGGACAGCCCGGACAGCCGTGAGTGGCGGGATCTCGAAGAAGTCTGCTGATCGGTGCCCGTAGGCTGTACGGGCACCGATCGCGGTGCTCGGGTGCCCGGGACCCGGTCCATCGGACGTCCGGGGTTTCAGGTTTTGAGGAAGGCGTACGGCGGACATGTCGCAGCAGGAGACGGACGAGCAGATCAGCGTCGACGACGAAGGTTTCGTCGTGGACACCGAGGACTGTGAGGCGCGCGAGGCGGCACATCGTGAGCGCGGCACCTCGCGTCCGATCACGGTCGTGGGCAACCCGGTGCTGCACAAGGAGTGCAAGGACGTCACCGAGTTCGACGACGAGCTGGGCCGGCTGATCGACGACATGTTCGCGAGCCAGCGGACGGCGGAGGGCGTGGGCCTTGCCGCCAACCAGATCGGCGTCGACCTGAAGGTCTTCGTCTACGACTGCCCGGACGACGACGGTGTGCGGCACGTGGGCGCCGTCTGCAACCCGGTGCTGGAGGAGCTGGCGCCCGAGGACCGGGTCCTGGACGACTCCAACGAGGGCTGCCTCTCCGTCCCGACGGCGTACGCCTCGCTGGCCCGTCCGGACTACGCGGTGGTCCGCGGGCAGGACGCCAAGGGCAACCCGGTCAAGATCCGCGGCAACGGCTACTTCGCCCGCTGCCTCCAGCACGAGACGGACCACCTGTACGGATACCTGTACATCGACCGGCTCTCGAAGCGGGACCGCAAGGACGCGCTGCGGCAGATGGCGGAGAACACGCCGCGCTACGAGACCGTGCCGAACGACTGAGCATCCGGTTGCCACCGGGCCGGCCCGGTCTCCCTTGCGAGGGCGGCCGGGCCCGTCGTCTCCGCCCCTCTGTGGATCGTCAACTGTCGTTTGTCCATGTGTAGTTGACGCGCGTCGACTCGTCCGACAAGCTCTCTCACCACATCTCCGTCGTGGTAGGGAGCCCCCATGCTCAGACGCACCGCACGACTCCTGCTAGGTCTTGTCATGACCATGGCTTTCGCCTTGGGCGGGGCCATGGCGACCGCCGGCACCGCACAGGCCGACGGCTGCTACACCTGGACCCGCACACTGTCCCCCGGCGCCACCGGCAATGACGTCGTCCAGCTCCAGATACGGGTCGCCGGCTACCCCGGCTACAACTCCGTGCTCGCCGTCGACGGCTCCTACGGACCGGCCACCACCGCCGCCGTCAAGCGCTTCCAGGCCGCCTACGGCCTCGCCGCCGACGGCATCGCGGGCCCGGCCACCCAGGCCAAGATCTATGAGCTCCAGGACAACGACTGCACCCCGATCCACTTCACGTACGCCGAGCACAACCAGTGCAATACGACCTGGGCGGGTGGTGCCGTCGCGGCGGGCACGGCGAAGGCCAACGCCCTGAGCACCATGTGGAAGCTGGAAGCGCTGCGGCACGCGCTCGGTGACCAGTCGATCCGGATCACCAGCGGCTTCCGCTCCACCTCCTGCAACAGCGCGGTC
The DNA here is from genome assembly GCF_042882185.1 of Streptomyces sp. NPDC058239. Classification (NCBI taxonomy): domain Bacteria; kingdom Bacillati; phylum Actinomycetota; class Actinomycetes; order Kitasatosporales; family Streptomycetaceae; genus Streptomyces; species Streptomyces sp. NPDC058239. The sequence goes on along the minus strand of NZ_JBHVWS010000027.1, from coordinate 14,726 downwards.
GGCGGCGCGTCCAACAGCCGTCATCTGTACGGGGACGCGGCCGACCTCGGCGCCGGACCGCACGCCCTGTGCACCCTCGCCAAGGAGGCCCGCAACCACGGCTTCAATGGGATCCTCGGCCCGGGCTACCCGGACCACGGCGACCACGTCCACGTCAACCAGGGCCCCAGCCACTTCTGGTCGGCACCGAACTGCGGCATCTGACACACGAGGGCCCCGTGCGCCGGTCCGTCCGAACCGGCGTACGGGGCCCTTCCGCGCGCCGCGTCAGGCGGTCTTTGCCGTCAGCCGCGTCGAGCCCGTCGTCTGGACCGCGGCGCCGTCCGACGCCCGCTCCGTCAGATGCAGCTGCGAGACGGCGTTGCGCAGGGTCAGAGTCCCGGCCCCGGTGTCCAGCTGCCGGCGTTGCGTACGCGCCGCTGCCGAGCAGGTCCCGAGCGACAGCTCGGCCCCCACCTCCAGCGGGGCGCCCAGATACTTCTTTCCGCGCACCACGTCCAGGCACTGACCGGTTCCGGCCGACCGCACCGTGTAGTACCCGTCGGCGGTGGCCGTCAGCGTCCAGGAGGCCGCGCCGCCGCGTATCAGGGCCATGCCCGAGTCCGCGGCGGGGGCGAGCGACTTGCCGCCCGTGGTCAGTCGGTACGTACCGTCGGTGAGCGGGGTGCGGTCGGTGTTCGACCAGCCCGGCGCGTGACCGATCTTCCGGGCCATCGCCTCGAAACCGGCGTACGTCTCGCTCGGCTTCGGGCCGCCCCAGGCGGCCTGCGCCAGGAAGCGCAGCGGCATGAAGGTCTTCGCCTCCACCTCGTTCTCGGTCTCGGCCGCCGCGCTGTCCGGCCACAGGCTGATCTTGGCGCCGGTGAGCGGCGGTCTGCAGCTGCGGGCAGTCCGGGTACGAGGAGCCGATCATGTACTCGTCGGCGCCCATGTGCCAGGTGCGCGTGTCCCACACCTTCAGCGCCTCGTCGACCATCGAGGTGTAGTACGTCAGCGCTTCGGGCCGCGAGATGTCGAGCCGGGGCGGGGAGGCGACGCCGTTCTTGTCCTTGAGCTGGAGCTCCGGGTGGTTCTCCAGGTAGGTGTCTGCCAGGGCAGCAGCGTGGCGGCGAGCGCAGCCACCACGGCCCCGATGGCCGTTCGTCCTGTCATCCGCATGCTCATGGCCTCGACCCTTGTGTGCCGCGGAGGCCGTGGTCCATGGACAGGTGTGCACAGTGGTTGGACGAATGATCGGACCTCAGGTCCGTTATGGATCAGGCTACTTCGGTCATGGCGCTCGGGCCGCGGAAGGTGCGGCGGTAAGCATTCGGCGTGGTGCCCAACGATCGTACGAACTGATGGCGCAGCGCGGCGGCGGTTCCGAAGCCGGTGCGACCGGCGATCGTGTCCACCGTTTCATCGGATGTTTCCAGTAGATGCTGTGCCAGCAGCACCCGCTGGCGGAGCAGCCAGCGATACGGAGTGGTGCCCGTCTCCTGCTGGAAGCGGCGGGCGAAGGTGCGCGGCGACATGTGCGCCTGTACGGCGAGCTGTTCGACGGTCATCTCCTGATCGAGGTGGCGCTCCATCCAGACCAGTGTCTCGCCGACCGTGTCGCACCGGGTGCGGGGCAGCGGCCGCTTGATGTACTGCGCCTGCCCGCCGTCCCGGTGCGGCGGCACCACCATGCGGCGGGCGATCGCGTTGGCGGCATCGGGGCCGTAGGCCTGCCGGACCAGATGCAGACAGGCGTCGATCCCGGCCGCCGTGCCCGCCGATGTGATGACCGGCCCCTCGTCCACGTACAGCACATCGGGTTCGACGACGGCCCGCGGGAAGCGGCGGGCCAGCTCCGAGGCGTGACGCCAGTGGGTGGTGCAGCGGCGCCCGTCCAGCAGTCCGGCCGCGCCGAGCACATACGCGCCGGAGCAGACACTCAGTACGCGTGCGCCCCGGTCCACGGCCCGGCGCAGGGCGTCGAGGACCTCTTCGGGGTAGTCCCGCTCCATGAAGTGGCTGCCGGCCGGCACGGCGATGAGGTCGGCCTCGTCCAGACGGTCGAGGCCGTGCGGCGTGCTGATGGTGAACCCGGCATGGGTCTGCAGCACCGGACCCTCGGCGGAGACCACGGCGAAATCGTGGACCGGCAGACCCTCGTCGCTGCGGTCGAGGCCGAAGACCTCGCACAGCACACCGAGTTCGAAGGGGTGGACCTCGTCGAGCAGCAGGGCGGCGACATTGTTCAGCATGAAGCCAGTGTGGCAGTAATTCGATGGTCTATGACAGTCCTGCCACTGCCGGAATCCGTCCGCGCGGACGAGAGTAGAGCCATGAACGCATTCCTGAATGTCCTGGGCATAACCGCACTTATCGCTCTCGCCCTGCTGCCCACTCTCGCCGGGCTCGCCCGGGAGCGCCGCATCGACCGCCAGCTGCGGGAAGCGGACCGGGAGCGGAGGGAGGCGCCCCCGGAAACGGCGGACGCCGCGCAGCCGTTGACGGCTGCGCGGCGCCCCTACCTCAGAAGCTGGGCCAGGATCTAGAAGTCGTCGTCGAAGGCGACCGAGCCCTCCACCGCCACCTGGTAGGCGGACGGCCGACGCTCGAAGAAGTTCGTCAGCTCCTGCACGCCCTGCAACTCCATGAACGAGAACGGGTTCTCGGAGCCGTAGACCGCCGGGAAGCCCAGCCGGGTGAGCCGCTGGTCGGCCACGCACTCCAGGTACTGGCGCATGGACTCGGTGTTCATGCCCGGCAGCCCGTCGCCGCACAGATCACGGCCGAACTGCAGCTCCGCGTCGACGGCCTCCTTCAGCATGTCGGTGACCTGCTGCTGGAGCTCGTCGTCGAAGAGGTCCGGCTCCTCCTTGCGGACGGTGTCCACGACCTCGAACGCGAAGTTCATGTGCATCGTCTCGTCACGGAACACCCAGTTGGTGCCCGTGGCGAGCCCGTGCAGCAGACCCCGCGAGCGGAACCAGTAGACGTACGCGAACGCGCCGTAGAAGAACAGCCCCTCGATGCACGCCGCGAAGCAGATCAGGTTCAGCAGGAAGCGACGGCGGTCGGCCTTCGTCTCCAGCCGCTCGATCTTCTCGACCCCTCCTTGCCCATCCAGGGCGGCCATCCACTTGAAGCAGAACTGCGCCTTCTCGCGGATGGAGGGGATCTCCTCGACCGCGTCGAACGCTGCCGCGCGGTCGTCCGGGTCGGGCAGATACGTGTCGAGCAGCGTCAGATAGAACTGGACGTGCACGGCCTCCTCGAAGAGCTGCCGCGACAGATACAGCCGCGCCTCGGGGGAGTTGATGTGCTTGTACAGCGTCAGCACGAGGTTGTTCGACACGATCGAGTCGCCGGTCGCGAAGAACGCGACGAGCCGGCCGATCATGTGCTGCTCGCCGGGGGACAGCTTGGCGAGGTCGGTCACGTCGGAGTGGAGGTCGACCTCCTCCACCGTCCAGGTGTTCTTGATCGCATCGCGGTAGCGCTCGTAGAAGTCCGGGTAGCGCATGGGCCGCAGCGTCAGTTCGAAGCCCGGGTCGAGCAGGTTCTTCTCGGTGTTGCTCATTACTGGCAGGCCTCGCAGGACTCGGGGTTTTCGAGGGAGCAGGCGATCGCGTCCGCGTCGGGAGCCGTCGCCTGCTGTACGGGAATGGGGACGGCGGCCGCGGCCTGGCCGGATGCCGCGCGGGCGATCCGGGTCGCCGGGCGCGAGCGCAGGTAGTACGTCGTCTTCAGCCCCTGCTTCCAGGCGTACGCGTACATCGAGGAGAGCTTGCCGATCGTCGGCGTCTCCATGAACAGGTTCAGCGACTGGCTCTGGTCGAGGAACGGCGTACGGGCCGCTGCCATGTCGATCAGACCGCGCTGCGGGATCTCCCACGCCGTGCGGTACAGCGCCCGCACATCCTCCGGGATCCAGGCGAAGCCCTGCACGGAGCCGCTCGCCTCGCGCAGTGCCTCACGGGTCCGCGCGTCCCACACGCCGAGCTGCTTCAGCTCATCCACCAGATATGCGTTGACCTGGAGGAACTCACCGCTGAGCGTCTCGCGCTTGAAGAGGTTGGAGACCTGCGGCTCGATGCACTCATACACACCTGCGATCGAGGCGATCGTCGCCGTCGGCGCGATGGCGAGCAGCAGCGAGTTGCGCATCCCGGTCTTCGCGACCCGGGCGCGCAGCGCGTCCCAGCGCTCCGGCCAGTTCAGCTCGGTGTCGTAGTGGTCGGGGTGCAGCACACCGCGCGCCGCACGCGTCTGCGACCACGCGGGCAGCGGGCCGGAGCGCTCGGCGAGCTCACAGGACGCCTCGTACGCCGCGAGCATGATCCGCTCGGAGATCTTCGTGGAGAGCGCGCGGGCCTCGGGGGAGTCGAACGGCAGCCGCAGCTGGAAGAAGACGTCCTGCAGACCCATCGCACCCAGGCCGACGGGGCGCCACTTCGCATTGGACCGGCCGGCCTGCTCGGTCGGGTAGAAGTTGATGTCGACGACCCGGTCGAGGAAGGTCACGGCGGTACGGACGGTCGCGTCCAGCCGCTCCCAGTCGATGCCACCGTCGGCGACGAACGCACCGAGGTTGACCGAACCCAGGTTGCAGACGGCCGTCTCGCCGTCATCGGTGACTTCGAGGATCTCGGTGCACAGATTCGACGAGTGGACGACGCGGCCCGGCTCGGCGGTCTGGTTCGCGGTCCGGTTGGAGGCGTCCTTGAACGTCATCCAGCCCTGGCCGGTCTGCGCGAGGGTACGCATCATCCGGCCGTACAACTCACGGGCCGGCATCGACTTGCGGGCCAGCCCCTTGGCCTCGGCGGCCCGGTACGCGGCGTCGAACTCGTCGCCCCACAGGTCGACCAGCTCGGGCACATCGGCCGGCGAGAACAGCGACCAGTCGCCGTCCGCGTCGACCCGGCGCATGAACTCGTCCGGGATCCAGTGCGCCAGGTTGAGGTTGTGCGTACGCCGCTGGTCCTCACCCGTGTTGTCGCGCAGCTCCAGGAACTCCTCGATGTCCGCGTGCCAGGTCTCCAGGTAGACGGCGGCGGCGCCCTTGCGCCGGCCGCCCTGGTTGACCGCGGCGACGGAGGCGTCGAGCGTCTTCAGGAACGGCACGATGCCGTTGGAGTGCCCGTTGGTGCCACGGATCAGCGAACCGCGGGCGCGGATGCGGGAGTACGAGAGACCGATGCCGCCCGCGTGCTTCGAGAGCCGCGCCACCTGGTGGTAGCGGTCGTAGATCGAGTCGAGCTCGTCGAGCGGGGAGTCCAGCAGATAGCAGGAGGACATCTGCGGGTGCCTGGTGCCGGAGTTGAACAGGGTCGGCGAGGACGGCAGATAGTCGAGCCGGCTCATCAGCCCGTACAGCGCCGCGACTTCGTCCAGGGCGCGCTTCGAGTTGTCCTCGGCGAGCCCGGCAGCGACCCGCAGCATGAAGTGCTGCGGCGTCTCGATGACCTGGCGGGTGTGCGGGTGACGCAGCAGATAGCGGCTGTGCAGGGTCCGCAGCCCGAAGTAACCGAAGCGGTCGTCGGCGCCGTCGGCGAGCGAACGCTCCACCAGCGCGTCGAGTGAGGCCGCGTGCAGCGCGACGAACTCGGCGGTGCGGTCCGCGATCAGACCCTCGCGGTGCCCGACGGCGACCGAGGCGGAGAAGGAGAGCGCGCCCTGGCCGGCAGCCTCGTCCGCGATGGTGCGGGTCAGCAGCCTGGCCGCGAGCCGGGAGTAGGCGGGGTCCTCGGAGATCAGCCCCGCGGCGGCCTCCGTTGCCAGCGAGCGCAACTCCGCCTCGTCCGACCGGGCGCTACGGCCGCGCAGCGCGGCGGCGGCGACGCGACCGGGGTCGGTGTCGGGCAGATCGACGGTGAGGTCGGTCAGGGTCCGCAGCAGTGCGGTCCCCGGTCCGTCGTGTGCGGTTCCCTCGGACTCGGCCGCTTCGGACAAGGCGACTGAAGCCGGATCGGCTGGCGCGATGGTCACGTGGTGCTCTCCCTCGCTCGGCTCGGGGCCGGCGGGGAACGGGGGCAGCCGGGCAGAGGCGGGCCCGCGTCGGGCAGCACTCGTCACGGCGTCCACCGGCCCATCCGCGAGGCCCGGACGTCTGGCATCCGGTTCGGTCGAGCCGGATGCGCTGTCGGCAGGTCCTCGGACTTACTTGAGGGTGCGCAAAAGCACACCGAATACACCGTTGCGGGACAGTTCCGGATTCGCACCGGATTTCCCTGCGACGACAGCGAGCACGAGCATACATGTGGGGGCCGCTGGATGGGACGGCCCCCACATGTTGTGTCGCGCAACAGAAGTCGAGCCGACGGGACAAGCCGTGCGATCCCCTGCCGGAGCAGACGGACGGCCCGCCACGCCCCGCTCAAGGGGGCGTGACGGGCCGTCGTCCGGCCGTGGGAGCGGTCGTCAGTGGCCGCCGCCCGGGGCCCCCGCCGTGGCCGGCGGGAGCTCTGCCCGGACGCCCGGGTCACCCGCGTCGGCCGTGTAGTCGGCCGGGGAGGTCTCGTCGATCCCGACGGGTGCCTTCACGGCGTTCAGGACGAAGGTGAGCACCACCGTCACCACCACGTTCAGCACGAACGCGGTCAGACCGATGTAGCCGATCTCACCGATGCCCGGGATCTCCTTGGACGACCCGCCGAAGTGCGCCTGGGTCGGGCTGGCGACCCCGTACGCGGCCACCGTCCCGTACACCATGCCGACCGCCCAGCCCGCGAGCAGTGCCCAGCGGTGGAACCAGCGGGTGAACAGGCCGCCGACCAGGGCCGGCATCGTCTGGAGGATCCAGATCCCGCCGAGCAGCTGGAAGTTGATCGCGACCGTCTTGTCCATGGTGAGGACGAAGGCGAGCGCGCCGACCTTCACCAGCAGCGACACCAGCTTGGAGACCTTGGTCTCCTGTTCCGGGGTCGCGTCCGGCTTCAGGAAGTCCTTGTAGATGTTGCGGGTGAAGAGGTTCGCCGCGGCGATCGACATGATCGCGGCGGGCACCAGGGCGCCGATGCCGATGGCGGCGAACGCGACCCCCGCGAACCAGTCGGGGAACATGGTCTCGAACAGCTGGGGGATGGCCAACTGCCCGTTGTCCACCTTGATCCCGGCGGCGATCGCCATGAAGCCGAGCAGCGCCAGCAGGCCCAGCATCAGCGAGTACAGCGGCAGGATCGTGGTGTTGCGCCGGATCACATTGCGGCTGCGGCTGGAGAGCGTCGCCGTGATCGAGTGCGGATACATGAAGAGCGCCAGCGCCGAGCCCAGCGCCAGTGTGGCGTAACCCCATTGGCCCGCCTCGCCCGGTGCGAGCGCGCCGCGCGGCTTGCCGGTTGCCTGGTTGGTCTGGGAGAACGCATCGCCGGCCTTGGCGAAGATGTCGTCGAAGCCGCCGAGCTTGATCGGGATGTAGATGATCGCCACCGCGATGACCAGGTAGATCAGTCCGTCCTTGACGAACGCGATCAGTGCCGGCGCGCGCAGACCGGACGAGTAGGTGTACGCGGCGAGCACCGCGAACGCGATCAGCAGCGGCAGGTCCTTGACGAACCAGTGGGTGTTCTCGCCGCCGCCGACGCCCATCACGTCCAGCACGGCCTGGATGCCGACGAGCTGGAGCGCGATGTACGGCATCGTGGCGAGGATGCCCGTGACGGCGACCGCCAGCGAGAGCCCCTTCGAACCGAAGCGCCCGCGGACGAAGTCCGAGGTGGTCACGTACCCGTGCTTGTGCGAGACCGACCACAGCCGCGGCAGGAAGGTGAAGATCAGCGGGTACACGAGGATCGTGTACGGCACGGCGAAGAAGCCTGCCGCGCCCGCCGCGTAGATCGCCGCGGGAACGGCGACGAAGGTGTACGCGGTGTACAGGTCGCCGCCGAGCAGGAACCAGGTGACCCAGGTGCCGAACGAACGTCCGCCCAGGCCCCATTCGTCGAGGCTGGCGTCGTTCTCGGCCTTCCGCCAGCGCGCCGCCAGGAAGCCCATGACCGTGACGGCCAGGAAGAAGAAGATGAAGACGCCGAGCGCGACGCCGTTCACGCCGTCCTTCATGCCGACGCACCCCCCTTGCGGGCGCGCTGGTCACGCTGCCACAGCTTGTACGCGATCATCGTGAGTGCGGTGGAGATCAGCACCCAGAGCATCTGGTACCAGTAGAAGAACGGAATGCCGATGAAGGTGGGGTCCACCTTCGCATACGAACTCACCCAGAGCATCGCCACGAACGGCGCGATGAGACAGAGGGCGATGACCACCCGCACGGGTGTGACTGTGGGCGGTTTTCCTTCTGGGTCTGCTGGCATGCGGCGACTCCGTCCCCTCGCTGATCACCTGGTGTAATGCGCAGGAAATCTAGGGGAGGCTTCCGGTCACCGTCACCCCCTGTCCGCATTGCGGTCCGGCAACGGTCCCTTGTGTGGGCGCGAATGTTCTAAATGTTGCCAGACGTGCGACATTTGGTCCGTACCAAGATGTGCCAACGGCCCCCGTGGAGTGGTGGATTCCACGGGGGCCGTGACGGTTGTACCCAGGGGTGCGGTGGCCGGAACCGGTCCGCCGGCGCACCCGGACCTCAGTCCGTCGGCCGCTTCAGGCGCGCCACGAACTTGTACCGGTCGCCCCGGTAGACCGAGCGCACCCACTCCACCGGCTCGCCCTGTCCGTCGAGCGAGTGCCGGGACAGCATGAGCATCGGCAGGCCCACATCCGTGCCGAGCAGTCCGGCCTCGCGCGGGGTGGCGAGCGAGGTCTCGATGGTCTCCTCGGCCTCGGCCAGCCGGACGTCGTACACCTCTGCCAGGGCGGTGTAGAGCGAGGTGTACTTCACCAGCGAACGGCGCAGCGCCGGAAAGCGTTTGGCCGAAAGGTGCGTGGTCTCGATCGCCATCGGCTCCCCGCTGGCGAGCCGCAGCCGCTCGATCCGCAGCACTCGCCCACCGGCCGTGATGTCGAGCAGCCCGGCGAGCGTGTCGTCCGCCGTGACGTAACCGATGTCCAGCAACTGGGACGTCGGTTCGAGTCCTTGGGCGCGCATGTCCTCGGTGTACGAGGTGAGCTGCAGGGCCTGTGAGACCTTCGGCTTGGCGACGAAGGTGCCCTTGCCCTGGATGCGCTCCAGCCGGCCCTCGACGACCAGTTCCTGGAGTGCCTGGCGCACGGTCGTGCGCGAGGTGTCGAACTCGGCGGCCAGGGTCCGTTCCGGTGGCACGGGGGTGCCTGGCGGCATGGTGTCCGTCATGTCGAGGAGATGTCGCTTCAGCCGGTAGTACTTCGGGACGCGTGCCGTCCGCGTGGCCGCGCCCGTCTCGTTCTCCGTACTGCCCCCGTCGGCACCCATGGCCCGCCTTCCCGACTGCTGCGTTGCTGCCGTCACCGGCTCCTCCGTCTGTCGCGGCTCACATGGTGGCACGGTCCGGTCACGGCTCGTCGCCCTCCCTTAGGTGTCGGTCCTATAACGGACGCGAGTGCACTTCTTATACACCCTTGACACCCCTAAAGGTCTAGGCCAAGCTCCCGGTACTGGTCTAAACCATTAAAGACCAGGTCCAGCCCCAGCAGTACTCGTCGAATGTCTTCGCGGTGGGCGGGGTTGCAGTTTCCCTGAGGAGGGTTTGGCGTGAAGCGCAAGCTCATCGCGGCGGTCGGCGTCGCGGGCATGATGATCGGCCTCGCGGCGTGTGGGTCCGACGACGGCGACAGCGGTAAGAAGACCGGCCCGGACAGCTACAAGGGCGAGACGCTCACCGTCTGGACGATGTCCGGATCGAACCCGCCCGGTTGGACCAAGACCGTCACGGACGAGTTCGAGAAGAAGACCAAGGCCAAGCTGAAGATCGAAGTCCAGGACTGGAACGGTATTCAGCAGAAGGTCACCACGGCCCTCTCCGAGTCCAACCCGCCGGACGTCCTTGAGATCGGCAACACCCAGACCCCGGCGTACGCCAAGACCGGTGGCCTCGCCGACCTCGGTGACCTGAAGAAGGAGATCGGCTCCGCCTGGGCCGACGGCGTCAACCAGCCCTCCATATACGACGGCAAGCAGTACGCCCTGCCGTGGTACGTGGGCAACCGCGTCGTCATGTACAACAAGAAGGTCTTCAAGGACGCCGGTATCACCGAGACGCCGAAGACCCGTGCCGACCTCTTCAAGGCGTTCGACGCCATCAAGGAGAAGGGCGACGCCGAGCCCATCTACCTGCCCGGCCAGAACTGGTACTTCTTCGACGGTCTGCTCGTCGCCAAGGGCGTCTCGCCGGTCAAGAAGGAGGGCGACAAGTACGTCTCCAACCTGGCCGACCCGAAGGTCGCCGAGGCCATGGACGTGTACAAGCAGTACCAGTCCTACTCCAAGGCTCCCAAGGACAAGGACGAAGCCACCCCGCAGCAGGCCGAGGTCTTCGCCAAGGGCAAGACCGGCGCCATCATCGCCATGGGCTACGAGGCCGGCACCGCCATCAAGGCCAACCCGAAGCTCAAGGACGACATCGGCTTCTTCACCATCCCCGGTGAGACGGCGGACAAGCCCGAAGGCGTCTTCCTCGGTGGCTCCAACCTCGCCGTTGCCGCGGGCAGCAAGAAGCAGGAGCTGGCCAAGGAGTTCCTGAAGATCGCGCTCTCCGAGAAGAACGACGGCGCGCTCATCAAGGAGGCCGGCTGGTCTCCGAAGAACGATGCCATGCAGCAGTACACCGTCGGCCAGCCCGCCGCCGAGGCGGCCGGCCCGGCCGCTGCCAAGTCCGGTGGCACCACCCCGCTGATCCCGGAGTGGGCGCCGGTCGAGAACCCGCCGAACCCGATCAAGACCTACATGACGCTGGTCCTGCAGGGCAAGTCGCCCGCCGACGCCGCCAAGCAGGTCGAGGGCGAGCTCAACAAGCGCCTCGGCCAGCAGCAGTAATCGCAGTAGCGCGTCCCGCGCCGGGGCGGCGGGTCTCGACCCGCCGCCCCGGTTGTACGCACCGTTCCGTGTAGGGCTTTGTTGGAAGAGATGGCGAGCATGGCAGTGCAAACCGATCCCTCGGATGTGGCCAAGACGGTCGCAGTCCGCGGGCAGGACGGGAAAACACCCGTCGGGCAGCACGGGGGAAGCAAGCGGAAGGTGGGTATCGGCACCGCGCCGTACCTGTTGATGGTTCCCGCGCTTGCGGTGACGGCGATCCTCCTCGGGTATCCCTTGGTCAAGAACGCCATGCTGTCGTTCCAGAACCTCAATATGGGACAGCTGATCCAGCATGTCACCGAGTGGAACGGCTTCAAGAACTACCAGGAGATCCTCACCGGTGAGGACTTCTGGAAAGTCACACTCCGCACGATCGTGTTCACCGGCGTCAACGTCGTTCTGATCATGATCATCGGTACGCTGGTCGGACTGCTGCTCGCCCGTCTCGGCAAGAAGATGCGCCTCACCCTGATGGTCGGCCTGGTGCTCGCCTGGGCGATGCCGGTCGTGGCCGCGTCCACGGTGTTCCAGTGGCTGTTCGCCTCACGCTTCGGCGTCATCAACTACGCGCTGGACAAGCTCGGCTGGCACTCGATGGCCGACTTCAACTGGACCGGCTCGCAGTTCTCCACCTTCTCCGTGGTCACCCTGATGATCGTCTGGCAGTCGATCCCGTTCGTGGCGATCAACCTGTACGCGGCGACCACCACCATCGCCAAGGAGCTGTACGAAGCCGCCTCACTCGACGGCGCCGGCGTCTGGAAGAGCTTCACCTCGGTGACGTTCCCGTTCCTGCGGCCCTTCCTCTACGCCACGACCTTCCTCGAGGTCATCTGGGTCTTCAAGGCATTCCCGCAGATCTTCACCATCAGTGAGGGCGGCCCCAACCGCCTCACCGAGACACTGCCGATCTACGCCTTCGTCGAGGGTGTCGGCAACCAGCACTACGGCATGGGCGCGGCGATCTCCCTGCTGACCATCCTGATCATGCTGGGGCTGACCTCGTACTACCTCCGCATCGTTCTCAAGCAAGAGGAGGACGAGCTGTGAAGCGCTCACTGCTCGGCCGCATCTGGCCCAACGCAACGGCGATCGTCCTCTTCGCCGCACTGGTCTTCCCCGTCTACTGGATGTTCAGTACGGCGTTCAAGCCGACCGGCGACATCATCACCGAGACGCCGGTCTGGTTCCCGACCGACGTCACGTTCGAGCACTTCAAGACGGCGTACCACGCACCGAACTTCCTGACCCTGGTCAGGAACTCGCTCACCGTCACGCTGCTCGCCGTGGTCTTCTCGCTGATCATCGCGCTCTTCGCGTCGTTCGCGCTGGCCCGGATGCGGTTCAAGGGCCGCAAGAGCATGATCCTGGTCTTCATGATCGCGCAGATGGCCCCCTGGGAAGTCATGGTCATCGCGATCTACATGCTGGTCCGCGACGCCGACATGCTCAACAGCCTGGTCCCGCTGACGCTCTTCTACATGGTGATGGTGCTTCCCTTCACGATCCTGACGCTGCGCGGCTATGTCGCCGCGGTGCCCAAGGAGTTGGAGGAGTCGGCCATGGTCGACGGCTGCACCCGCCCGCAGGCCTTCACCAAGGTGATCCTGCCGCTGCTCGCCCCCGGCCTGATGGCCACCTCGCTCTTCGGCTTCATCACGGCGTGGAACGAATTCCCGCTGGTTCTGATCCTCAACAAGGACCCCGAGGCCAAGACACTGCCGCTGTGGCTCTCCCAGTTCCAGAGCCAGTTCGGCGACGACTGGGGTGCCACCATGGCGGCGGCCTCGATCTTCGCCATCCCGATCCTCATCCTCTTCGTCTTCCTGCAGCGCAAGGCCGTCAGCGGCCTCACCGACGGCGCCGTGAAGGGATAACACCGCTCCATGACCACGCTGATATCCACCACGGACACCATCACCCGCGACGCTCTCGCCGTCCTGCAGCCCGGATTCACCGGCACCACGGCCCCGGACTGGGTGCTGCGCCGGGTCGACGAAGGCCTCGCCTCCGTCGCCCTGTTCGGACGCAACATCCGGACGCCCGAGCAGGTCGCCTCGCTCACCGCCCAGCTCAGGGCCGAGCGCGACGACCTTCTCGTCGCGATCGACGAGGAGGGCGGTGACGTCACCCGCCTCGAGGTGCGTACCGGCTCCTCCTTCCCCGGCAACCTCGCGCTCGGCCACGTCGACGACGTGGCGCTGACCCGCGCGGTCGCCCAGGAACTGGGCCGCCGGCTCGCCGAGTGCGGCGTCAACCTCAACTGGGCGCCGTCCGCGGACGTCAACTCCAACCCGCGTAACCCGATCATCGGTGTGCGGTCCTTCGGCGCCGACACCGAGCTCGTGGCCCGGCACACCGCCGCGTACATCGAGGGCCTCCAGGCCGCCGGAGTCGCCGCCTGCACCAAGCACTTCCCCGGGCACGGCGACACCGCGATCGACTCGCACCACGCGATGCCGCGCATCGACGTGGACCTGGAGACGCTGCACGCCCGTGAACTGGTGCCCTTCCGGGCGGCCATCGCCGCGGGTTCCAAGTGCGTGATGAGCGCGCACATCCTGCTGCCCGCCCTCGACCCGGACCACCCCGCGACCGTGAGCCCGCGGATCCTCACCGGTCTGCTGCGCGAGGAGCTGGGGTACGACGGCCTGATCGTCACCGACGCCGTGGAGATGCAGGCCATCGCAGGGACGTACGGCATCGAGCGCGGCTCCGTCCTCGCAATCGCCGCGGGGGCCGACGCCCTGTGCGTCGGTGGCGGCCTGGAGGACGACGGCACGGTGCAGCGGCTGCGCGACGCGCTGGTCGCGGCGGTGCGCAGCGGTGAACTCGCCGAGGAGCGGCTCGCGGACGCGGCCGCACGGGTACGCGCCCTCGCGTCCTGGACGCGGGGGGTCGATGGAGCCGGTTCGGAGCCGGGCGCTGCAGTGCGGGAGGGGACCGCGCCCGGCACCGGGATCGGTTCCGACATCGGCCTGGTCGCCGCCCGTCGCGCGGTGAAAGCGACCGGCTCCACCGAGCCGCTGACCGACCCCGCTTACGTTGCCGCGTTCACCTCCGAGTCGAACATCGCGGTCGGCGACGAGACCCCGTGGGGCGTCGCCGCGGAGCTGGGCCGGCTGCTGCCGGGCACGGAGACCGACACGTACAGCAGCGAGACCGAGGCGCCCGTCGCCGCCGTGCTGCGGGCCGCGGGGGAGCGGCGCATCGTCGTGGTCGTCCGCGACGTCCACCGCCATGCCTGGATGGCCGAGACCCTCGACGCCCTGGTGGCGGAGCGCCCCGACACGGTCGTGGTCGAAATGGGCGTCCCGCAGGCAGCCCCCAGGGGCGCCCTGCACATCGCCACCCACGGCGCGGCCCGCGTCTGCGGTCTCGCGGCCGCGGAGATCATCGCCAGGGGTGCGGACCGCCCCCAGGCCTGAAAGCAGGGCGTGATGCGGCACGAGGGGCCGCATCACGCCTGCCCCACCCCCGGCCGGCCCAACGCCCGTCCAGATGGACGGGCGTTGCCTGCTGCACGGCCGATCCGGGCCGACCGGGCAGTTCAAGCCGCCCCGGCAAATCTGGCCGGTCCGGCGTTTGAGGACACCCCGTCCGACGCCTCCCCGCGGCGCAAGGGTCGGATCGAGCCCGTCCGGCGATTGAGGACAAGCACGTCCGCAGGACGCGTAACGGCATACGAGTGGGGGGGGGGGCCCCCCCCCCCGGGCCCCGGCCACACCACACCTCCCGGACGACGGAAACCCCGGCCACAGAGGCTTGGGCGCGGGCGGGGGGCGGGAGGAGTCCCCCCGGGGAA
>NZ_JBHVWS010000026.1:36142-124178 GCF_042882185.1 Streptomyces sp. NPDC058239 | reverse complement strand
CGCGGCGCGCGGTGGGCCGCCCTTCGCCGCGCCGGCCGCCCCCGTTGCCTGTCCCGCGGCAGCGCAAGGGCCACCGTAAACGGGGGGGGGCCCGGATCACTCCAGGTGATCCGGGCCCACGGTCGTACGGGTGATGAGGGGCGTCAGCTCTGTGCCGAGGTGTCCTGCTCGGACGTACTCGGCTGCGCGGAGTCGTCCGACGACGGCCCGGTCTGCGTGGCGGACTCGGCCGACTGGGCGGAGTCCGGTCCCGACTGCGCGCGCTCACGCATCTTGCGCAGCAGTTCCTGCTTCTGGTCGGCAGCCGTCTTGCGGTCGGCATTGCGCGCAGGGCCCGCGCCCTGCTGCTCGGCGCGGGACAGCTTCTTGCGCTGTCCGCCCACACCGAGGAGGTTGTTGCGGCTCTTGGCCACGGCGTTCTCCGATTCGTGGTGAGAAGTGAGGTCTGAAACGACCTGGAATCGATCCGATGGGCGACGGGTGGTCGGACCCGCCGCGCTCTCACTCGTAGATCTGGAAGAACGAAGACATGCCGGAACCGTACCCCGGCCCTGTCGGCCACCGCACCCGGTTTTCGGCGCGGCCGGGTGAAGCGTCGCGATAGACGGCTGACAGATCACGAAGGCCACCCTGCGCGAGGCCGTGACCGGCCGCTGCCGGCTGCGGGAGATCGTCGAGGAGGGCGTGCGCGGCGGCAGTTCGCCGTGGACGATTCGGCGGCCGCCGCGCACGCGGTCCTCGACGCGACGGCACGCTTCCACGACCCGGCGTACGCGGCAAAGTGGCAGAGCCCTGCCGTCACGGCCGGGTTCACCGCTGTGTCGGACCTGCTGCGCGGTCTGCGCGCGTAACGGCACCGCGCACGACGGGGGTGGGCACGGGGCGGCCCGCTCAGGCGGTCGGGTCGACCGTCGCCTGGTGGGCCTCGGCGAGGTGTTCCTCGGCCTTGAGCCACGGCAGGAACTGCACACCCTTGCGCCAGTCGCAGGTGTCGCAGCTCAGCTGCCGCTGGATCCCCGACTTCCGTACATGGACGACATGTTCACGGCCGTGCTGATCCCATCTGCTGACCTTGCTGGTGGTCATGGACGGCATCCGAGCCTCCTGTTGACGCATTGACGCGTTGACGCAACTGCTCAGCGTGGACAGTGTGCAACGAAGCCCCCGGTTCCGTACCAGGAACCGGGGGCTTCGCCGGGAAACCGTGGTGCGTCAGCAGCCCAGCAGTCGAGCGCCGAGGTAGGCCTGGATCTGGTCCAGGGAGACGCGCTCCTGCTTCATGGTGTCGCGCTCGCGCACGGTCACCGCGTTGTCGTCGAGGGTGTCGAAGTCGACGGTGACGCAGAACGGCGTACCGATCTCGTCCTGACGGCGGTAGCGGCGGCCGATGGCGCCCGCGTCGTCGAACTCGATGTTCCAGTTCTTCCGCAGGTCGGTGGCGAGGCCCTTGGCCTTCGGCGACAGCTGCGGGTTGCGGGACAGCGGCAGGACGGCGACCTTGACCGGCGCGAGGCGCGGGTCGAGGCGCATCACGGTGCGCTTCTCCATGACGCCCTTGGCGTTGGGCGCCTCGTCCTCGATGTAGGCGTCGAGGAGGAAGGCCAGCATCGAACGGCCGACACCGGCTGCGGGCTCGATGACGTACGGAGTCCAGCGCTCGCCGGCCTCCTGGTCGAAGAACGACAGGTCCGTGCCGGAAGCGGCGGAGTGGGCCTTGAGGTCGTAGTCCGTGCGGTTGGCGACACCCTCCAGCTCGCCCCACTCGCTGCCGCCGAAGCGGAAGCGGTACTCGATGTCAGCGGTGCGCTTGGAGTAGTGGGAGAGCTTCTCCTTCGGGTGCTCGAACCACCGCATGTTCTCCTCGCGCAGGCCCAGGTCCGTGTACCAGTTCCAGCGCTGCTCCATCCAGTACTCCTGCCACTGCTCGTCCTCGCCCGGCTTGACGAAGAACTCCATCTCCATCTGCTCGAACTCGCGGGTGCGGAAGATGAAGTTGCCCGGAGTGATCTCGTTCCGGAAGGACTTGCCCATCTGGGCGATACCGAACGGCGGCTTCTTGCGCGAGGTCTGCTGCACCTGGCCGAAGTTGGTGAAGATGCCCTGGGCGGTCTCGGGACGCAGGTAGGCGACCGAGCCGGAGTCCTGGGTCGGGCCGAGGTGGGTGGAGAGCAGACCCGAGAACTGCTTGGGCTCGGTGAAGGTACCCTTGTTGCCGCAGTTGGGGCAGTTGAGCTCGGTCAGGCCGTTCGCGGGCGCGTGGCCGTGCTTCTCCTCGTACGCCTCCTCCAGGTGGTCGGCGCGGAAGCGCTTGTGACAGGAGGTGCACTCGGTCAGCGGGTCGGTGAACGTGGCGACATGGCCGGAGGCAACCCAGACCTCGGGGGCCAGGATGACCGACGAGTCGAGTCCGACCACGTCCTCGCGCGAGGTGACCATGTAGCGCCACCACTGGCGCTTGAGGTTCTCCTTCAGCTCGACGCCCAGCGGCCCGTAGTCCCAGGCGGCGCGCTGACCACCGTAGATCTCACTGCAGGGATAGACGAAGCCACGGCGCTTGCTCAGGCTGACGATGGAGTCGATCTTGTCGGCGGCCACGGTGCTCTCTTCATTACGACGACGAAATTGGACAGGGGCGGCGCGAAGCGCCTCGGTGGGGGGTGGTGGTCGGGAGACGGGCGGGCGAATGCTTCAGATTACCGGCGGGCACGCCCCTTGGATCAAATCGGTATCGGCGCAGTCGGCCGAGGGGGTCATCTCATCAGCCTTGTTGACAATCGTTTCCAGTTTTGTTGAAAATGACTGTCATGAACGTAAGCCGCCTCATACCCACCGCCGCCGTCGCCGGAGCAGTCGTCCTCGGCCTCACCGCCCTCACGGCCTGCTCCGCCTCGGACGCCGCCGACCACAAGAACGGCGACAAGCTGAACGTGGTGGCCTCGTTCTATCCGATGCAGTTCCTGGCCGAGCAGATCGGCGGGAAGCACGTCTCCGTCAGCACGCTGACCAAACCGGGCGCCGAGCCGCACGATCTCGAGCTCACCCCGCGGCAGATCGGCGGACTCGGCGACGCCGACTACATCCTGTACCTCAAGGGCGTCCAGCCCGCTGTCGACGACGCCATCAAGCAGTCCGGCTCGAAGGACAGCGTCGACGCCTCGACGCTCACCCGGCTGGAAGACCACGGCACCGAGACCGGCGGCGACGAGCACGGTCATGAGCACCACGGCGACGAGGCCGGAGCCGACCCCCACATCTGGCTGGACCCGGTGAAGTACGCCGAGGTCGCCAAGGGCGTCGGTAAGTCCCTGGAGAAGACCGACCCGGACCACGCCGCGGACTACCGCAAGAACACGGACGCGCTGGTAGACAAGCTCGACGCACTGAACACGGCGTACGAGACAGGCCTGAAGGACACCGCGACCAAGACCTTCATCACCACCCACTCCGCCTTCGGGTACCTCGCCGAGCGCTACGGCCTGACCCAGGAGGGCATCGCCGGCATCGACCCCGAGGCCGAGCCCACCCCCGCCCGGATCAGCGAGATTCACACCGTCGCGAAGAAGAACAAGGTCACCACCGTATTCTTCGAGACGCTCGCCAGCGACAAGACCGCGAAGACCCTCGCCAAGGACACCGGACTGAAGACCGGCGTCCTGGACCCGCTGGAGGGAATCACGGACAAGTCCAAGGGCGATGACTACTTCGAAGTCATGCAGTCCAATCTCGCCGCCCTGCAGAAGGCGCTCGGCGCGAAGTGACCCACGCAACACCCGCCACAGCAGCATCGGAGGCGCTCATGTCCGAGCCCGGGAGCACCACGACCGAACCCGTGATAGCCCTGCGCGGCGCCACGGCCACGCTCGGCGCGCGTCCGGTGCTGCGCGGCATCGACCTGACCGTGCACCGCGGCGAGGTCGTCGCCCTGCTCGGCGCCAACGGCTCGGGCAAGTCGACCGCCGTACGCTCCGTCATCGGCCAGGTCCCGCTCACCGGCGGCTCCATCGAGCTGTTCGGCACCCCGCTGCGCCGCTTCCGCGCCTGGGCGCGCATCGGTTACGTACCCCAGCGCACCACGGCGGCCGGCGGCGTCCCCGCCACGATCCGCGAGGTCGTCTCCTCCGGACGTCTCTCCCGTACGAAGCTGGGCCTGCTCCGCAAGGCCGACCGGGCCGCCGTCGACCGGGCCATCGACCTCGTGGGCCTCGCCGACCGGGCCAAGGACTCGGTGAACGCGCTCTCCGGCGGGCAGCACCAGCGGGTGCTGATCGCCCGGGCGCTGGCCGCCGAACCGGAGCTGCTGATCATGGACGAGCCGATGGCCGGCGTCGACCTGGCCAGCCAGGAGATCCTCGCCGCGACGCTCCGCGAACAGGTCGCGGCCGGCACGACGGTGCTGCTCGTGCTGCATGAGCTCGGCCCGCTGGAACCGCTGATCGACCGCGCGATCGTGCTGCGCGACGGCTGTGTGATGCACGACGGGCCGCCCCCGAAGGCACTGGGCCAGCACGCCCTGCCCGGACACGACCATGTACACCCCCACGCGGCCTCCGAGCCCGTCCGGACGGGACTGCTGAGCTGATCATGGAATTCCTCGAACCTCCGTTCATGCAGCGGGCACTGCTCGCCGCCGTACTGGTCGGCGTCATCGCGCCCGCCGTCGGCATCTACCTCGTCCAGCGCCGCCAGGCCCTGATGGGCGACGGCATCGGCCATATCGCGATGACCGGTGTCGGCCTCGGCTTCCTGCTCTCCACCAGCCCGGTGTGGATGGCCACGGCGGTCGCCGTCGTCGGCGCCGTCACGATGGAGCTGATCCGCTGGTACGGACGCACCCGCGGCGACATCGCGCTGGCCATGCTGTTCTACGGCGGTATGGCGGGTGGTGTCCTGCTGATCAGCCTCTCCGACACCGGCTCCAACGCCAACCTCACCTCGTATCTCTTCGGCTCCCTCTCCACGGTCTCCACCGAGGACATCACCGCGATCTGTCTGCTGGCCGCCTTCGTGCTGCTGGTGACGCTGGGGCTGCGCCGGCAGCTGTTCGCGGTCAGCCAGGACGAGGAGTTCGCCCGGGTCACCGGGCTGCCGGTGCGCGCGCTGAATCTGCTGGTCGCCGTGACGGCGGCGGTGACGGTCACCGTGGCGATGCGGGTCGTCGGGCTGCTGCTGGTCAGCGCGCTGATGGTGGTGCCGGTCGCGGCCGCGCAGCAGATCTCCAGGTCCTTCAGGGTGACGTTCGTGCTGTCGGTCGTCATCGGTACGGCGGTGACCCTGGCCGGCACGGTGACCTCGTACTACCGGGACGTCCCGCCCGGCGCGACGATCGTGCTGCTGGCCATCGCGGTCTTCATCGGCATGACGCTGCTCGCGACCCCGCTGGCCAGGAGGCGCGCCCGCCGGAGCGAAGCGGCGTCCGAGGAGTGCACTCTTGAGGTACCGGCCTCCCGCCCGGCCACGGACGAACTCCGGGTTTGACCGTGATGCCCGGACGGGCTGGCACAATGGCCCGACACAAGTACGGGCGACACGAGGAGGCTGCTGTGGCGACGGCGCCGATCAGTGGAACGAACGCGGCCCCGGTACGCGGCCGGTCGACCCGGCAGCGGGCGGCGGTGGCGGCGGCGCTCGACGAGGTGGATGAGTTCCGCAGCGCCCAGGAACTGCACGATGTGCTCAAGCACCGCGGCGACTCGGTCGGACTGACCACCGTCTACCGCACGCTTCAGTCCCTCGCCGATGCGGGCGAGGTCGATGTGCTGCGCACCACGGACGGCGAGTCCGTGTACCGGCGCTGCTCGACCGGCGACCACCACCACCATCTGGTGTGCCGGATGTGCGGCAAGGCCGTGGAGGTCGAGGGGCCCGCGGTGGAGCAGTGGGCGGAGACGATCGCCGCGCAGCACGGGTATGTGAACGTGGCCCACACGGTGGAGATCTTCGGAACGTGCGCGGAGTGCGCGAGCACGAAGGGATGACGGTCCGGGGGCGGCGCCCCCGGACACCCCTTCCTCAGCCCTTCGGCTCCTGGGCCGCCTCCACCGCACCGCCGAAGCGCCGGTCCCGCTGGGCGAACTCCAGGCATGCCCGCCACAGGTCGCGGCGGTCGAAGTCCGGCCAGAGCACGTCCTGGAAGACCATCTCGGCGTATGCGCTCTGCCAGATCAGGTAGTTGGACGTGCGCTGCTCGCCGCTGGGGCGGACGAAGAGGTCGACGTCCGGCATGTCCGGGTAGTAGATGTACTTCGCGAACGTCTTCTCATTGACCTTGGACGGGTCCAGCTTCCCGGCCGCGACGTCCTGCGCGATGCGCTGCGCG
Source organism: Streptomyces sp. NPDC058239 (assembly GCF_042882185.1). Lineage (NCBI taxonomy): Bacteria > Bacillati > Actinomycetota > Actinomycetes > Kitasatosporales > Streptomycetaceae > Streptomyces > Streptomyces sp. NPDC058239. The sequence goes on along the minus strand of NZ_JBHVWS010000026.1, from coordinate 117,862 downwards.
GCGTCGGCGATCTCGGCCCGGCCGCCGTAGTTGACGCAGAAGTACAGCGTCATCCTGTCGTTGTCCTTCGTCTGCTCCTGGGCGACCTGGAGCTCCTGGACGACGGACTTCCACAGCTTCGGCATGCGCCCCACCCAGCGGATGCGGATGCCCAGTTCGTCCATCTCGTCGCGGCGGCGGCGGATGACGTCCCGGTTGAAGTTCATCAGGAACTTCACTTCCTCCGGGGACCGCTTCCAGTTCTCGGTGGAGAACGCGTACAGCGAGAGGTTCTTGACGCCCATCTCGATGCAGCCCTTGAGGACGTCCATGACGACGCCCTCGCCGACCTTGTGGCCCTCGGTGCGCGGGAGGCCGCGCTCCTTGGCCCAGCGGCCGTTGCCGTCCATCACGACGGCGACGTGCTTGGGCACCAGCTCGCCGGGAATCTTCGGGGGCGTGGCACCGGAGGGGTGCGGCTCCGGGGTCTTGTAGTCGCGCCGGTTACGGCCGCCGAGAATCCCGCGTACTGCCATGAACTGTCTCGCTCCCTGTGCCTGATCTGCCTGTGTCACTTCTCTACGTACCGCAGTGAGCGCAGTCCGCGCTCCAGATGCCAGTGCAGGTAGGCGGACACCAGTCCGCTGCCCTCCCTGACATGACGCGCCTCGCACGCGTCCGCCGTCTCCCAGTCGCCGGTGAGCAGCGCGCTCAGCAGGGTGACGGCCTCAGCCGAGGGTACGACGCTGCCGGGTACCCGGCAGTCGCCGCATATGACGCCGCCTGCCGCGACGGAGAAGAACCGGTTCGGTCCGGGCATTCCGCACTTCGCGCAGTCCTCGAAGCTGGGTGCGTAGCCGTTGACGGCGAGCGAACGCAGCAGGAAGGCGTCGAGGACGAGATGCGGCTCGTGTTCGCCGCGGGCGAGGGTGCGCAGCCCTCCGACGAGCAGCAGGTACTGCTGGACCGCGGGCTCGCCCTCGTGGTCGGTGAACCGCTCGGCGGTCTCCAGCATCGCGGTGCCCGCGGTGTAGCGGGCGTAATCGGTGACGATGCCGCCGCCGTACGGGGCGATCGTCTCGCTCTGGGTGCAGAGCGGCAGACCGCGGCCGATCAGCTCGCTGCCCCGGGCGAAGAACTGCACATCGACGTGGGAGAAAGGTTCCAGCCGTGCCCCGAACTTGGACTTCGTACGCCGCACGCCGCGCGCGACGGCCCGCACCCGGCCGTGGCCGCGGGTCAGGATCGTGATGATCCGGTCGGCCTCGCCCAGCTTCTGCGTGCGCAGCACCACGCCGTCGTCCCGGAACAAGCTCATGCGTCCATTGTCCGGTACGGGAACGGCTCTTCGGGCCCGCCCCCGTGACCGGTGCCGCTCACTTTCCGTCCGCCCCACCGACGGCCGGTACGACCAGCCCCGATTCGTACGCGACGATCACCAGCTGGGCCCGGTCGCGGGCGCCGACCTTGCCCATGATCCGGCTGACATGGGTCTTCGCGGTGAGCGGGCTCAGGCCGAGGGTCTCGGCGATCTCGGCGTTGTTCAGCCCGCGGCCGACGAGGCGGAGCACCTGACGCTCCCGTTCGGAGAGGCGGTCCGGACCGCCCTGCACTCCGGCGGGCGGGGTCCGGGGGCTGCTCAGCACCCTGGCGATGAGCCGGGCGGTCGGCCCGGGCGAGAGCAGGGACTCGCCCGCCGCCACGGTCCTGATGGCGGCCAGGAGCTCGGCGGGCCTGGTGTCCTTGACCAGAAAGCCGCAGGCGCCCGCGCGCAGTGCGTCGACGATGTGTTCATCGGTGTCGTACGTGGTCAGGACCAGCACCTTCACTCCGGCGAGGTGTTCGTCGGCTGCGATGCGGCGGGTCGCCTCGATGCCGTCGAGCTCGGGCATCCGGATGTCCATGACGACGAGGTCGGGCCGCTGCGCGCGGGTCAGCTCGACGGCTTCGAGACCGTTGCCCGCCTGGCCGACGACCTCCATGTCCCGGTCGGACTCGACGAGCATCGCGAAGGCCGCCCGTACCAGGGTCTGGTCGTCGGCGAGCAGTACACGGATCATGGTGCGGCCTCCACCTCCTGGAACGGCAGCAGCGCCGAGACCTCGAAGCCGCCGCCGGGGCGGGGTCCCGCGTCCAGCGTGCCGCCCGTGCTGCGGGCCCGTTCCCGCATGCCCACAATGCCGAACCCTGGTGCGGAACCGTCCTTCGGGGGTCCTGTGCCGTCGTCGGTGACGGTGACCCGCAGCGCGTTGCCGCCGTCCGGTGCCACGGCGACCCTGACCTGAACACCGGCTCCCGCGTGCCGTACCGCGTTGGTCAGCGACTCCTGCACGATGCGGTACGCGGCCGCGCCGGTCGCCGGGGCGAGCCGGCCGGCCGGGGCGCGTACCGCGAGGTCGACGTGTGCCCCGGCTGCCTCGGCGGCCCGTACGAGACCGGGCAGCGCCGCCAGATCGGGCAGCGGGCCTTCCGCATCGTGCCGGCCATGACTGTCGTGCCGGCCGTCGCGCAAGACCTCCAGGGTGGTGCGCAGCTCGGCCCGGGCCTCCCGGCAGGTGTCGGCGATGTCCTCCAGCGATGCGGCGATCGCGCGCCGGTCGAGCCGGTCCGGGTCGACCGTCAGGATGTGCGACGCCACCGAGGTCTGGACGCCGATGAGGGTGATGCTGTGGGCCAGCAGATCGTGCAGATCGCGGGCGATCCGCAGCCGTTCCTCGGCGACCCGCCGCCGGGCCTCCTCCTCACGGGTGCGCTCGGCGCGTTCGGCGCGTTCCAGTACGGAGGCCATGTACTGGCGGTAGACGCGCATGTCGACGCCGCAGAACAGCACGGCGACGATCCAGCCCGAGATGCGCAGCAGCTGCATGCCCTCATGGGTGTTGATGGTGAGCACCACCGTCACCATGACGGACAGGACGCCGATCCCGGTCAGCACCGTGCGCAGCGGACGGCCGGTCACCGCCACGGTGTAGAGGGCGATCCAGGTCTGCGGCATCGGCGCCGTGTGGGCATTGTCGAGCGCGTGGTATGGGATGAGGAGCGGAATCATGGCGAGCAGCGCGAGCAGCGGGTTGCGCCGCCGCCAGACGATCGGCACGGCGCTCGCGATGAGCAGCACCCAGCCGAGTGCGTCGGGCGACCGGGCGGTGTCGGTGAGAAGGGCGAGTACGGCAGAGAGCGCACCGGCGCCCCCGGCTATGAGGGCGTCGGTGCGCGTCTTGTGCGGTGCTTCCATGGGGTCGCGGTTGACGACGGCCAGGATGCGCTCACGACGGCGCGCGGTTCGGGACACGCTTGCCATCCTCCGGTACGGGTGCGGAATCCGTCAGGCGGTTGTGAGGAGTTCGGGTTCGCGGGGGCCGTCCGGTGCGGCGGGGGTCCGGCTGAGCGCGCCCGGCCACCACATCTTCCGCTGGAGCGCCACACTCGCCGAGGTCACCAGATAGGTGCGGACGAGGAAGGTGTCGAGGAGTACGCCGACGGCGATGACGAAGCCCATCTGGACAAGGCTCACCATCGGCATGTTCATCAGGACCGCGAAGGTGGCCGCGAGCACCAGGCCCGCCGAGGCGATCACCCCGCCCGTGGTGCGCAGTGCGGTGAGTGCGGCGGCTGTCGGTGCGGCGCCGGAGAGGGTCTCCTCGCGGACCCGGTGCATCAGGAAGATGCCGTAGTCGACGCCGAGTGCCACCAGGAAGACGAAGGACAGCAGCGGCAGCCCGGGGTCGGTGCCCTTCATTCCGAGGAGCGGTTCGAAGACGAGTCCGCCGATGCCGAGCGAGGCGCCCCACACCGCGACGACGGCGACGACCAGCAGCAGCGGAGCGACGAGGCTGCGCAGCAGTGCGATCAGGATCAGCAGGACGGAGATCAGGACGAGCGGGACGACGATCCTGAGATCCCGGGCGTTGGCCGCCTCCACGTCCATCTGCTGGGCGCTGGGCCCGCCGACGTGGCTGCCGTCCAGGGAGTCACGCAGGGCCTCGATGGTCGCCCGCTCCCCCGCGGACTCGGGCCGGCCGGCGGCGACGACGGACAGTTCGGTCCAGCCGCCGCCGCTGCGGCCGCGCTCGACGGCGGCGACGCCCTCGGTGGCGCGGGCCTTCGCCAGAGCCGCTCCGGCCCGTTCGGTGCGGGTGATCACGGTGATCGGCTGGGTGGAGCGTCCCGGGTAGGCGGCGGCGAGGGTCTCCATGGCCACGATCGAGTCCGGCTTGCTGGAGAAGGAGTCCTCCTGCTTGAGATCGTCGGGCAGATTGAACGCACCGAGCGCCAGCGCGCCCAGCAGCACGCCCCCGCAGGCGAGCACGGCCGGCGGCCTGCGCCCGGCCGAGCCGCCCATCGCGGCGAACAGCGAACGACGCTGCTTGGGAGGGCTGCCGTACTCGGGGACGAGCGGCCAGAACACCCGGCGGCCGAGCAGCACCAGTAGCGCCGGAAGCAGCGTCGTCATGGCGAGCAGTGCGCAGAGCACCCCGACGGCGGCGATGGGGCCCATGCCCCGGCTGCTGGTCAGGTCGGCGGCGAGGAGGCACAGCAGACCGGCGGCGACGGTGCCGGAGGAGGCGATCACTGCGGGCCCGCAGCCGCGCAGGGCGGCCACCATGGCGTCGTGCGGCCGGTCGATGCGGGTCAGTTCCTCCCTGTAGCGGGAGACGAGCAGCAGCGCGTAGTCGGTGCCCGCGCCGAAGACGAGGATGGTCATCACGGCGGAGCTCTGACCGGTGACGGTGATGTCGAAGCCTCGGTTGAGTCCGTACACGACGGCCATGGACAGGGCATCGGCGACGCCCGCGACGACGAGCGGCACCAGCCACAGCAGCGGGCTGCGGTAGATGAGGATCAGCAGGATCGCCACGACGGCGACGGTCGTGTAGAGCAACGGGCCGCCGAGGGACTCGTAGACCTTCTGCGCATCGGCGTTCAGCGCCCCGGGGCCGCCGACGTCGACGCTCAGTCCGCCGCCGCCCTCGGCGACCGCGCGCACCTCGTCGACGAAGGCGGTCCTGGCGTCGTCGTCCTGTCCCGGCTCGGTGGAGGAGACCGGGTACATCAGGGTCGCGCCGTCCTCGGACGGGACGGGGCTCGGTGTCCTGGTGAGTGCGTGACCGCGGGCGACCTCGGCGGTCTGCTCGGCGGCCAGGGTGCGGTCGGCGGCGGTCAGTCCGCCGTCGCGGTGGTAGACGAGGACGAGTTCGGTGGCCTCGCCGCCGGGCAGCGCGTCCTGGATCTTCGCCACCTGGGTGGAGTCGGCGCTCGCCGGAAGGTAGTCGACGGCGCGGTTGGTCTGTTCACCGCCGAGCCTGGCCGCCGACGGCCCGGCGAGCGCGATCGCGGCGACCCAGAGGGCAAGGATCGCCCAGGGCAGCACGCGCCGCCGGTTGCGTGGCCGCGACCGCGTGCCACTTGGTTTCACTGCGGCCCTCATGACGGGCCCCCCTTTCCGCCGGGTGTCTGGTTCCTCTCCAGACTCCCGGCGGAAAGCGGACGGTACGTCGCGCCCGGGGCCGACTTCGCAGCTACTGCCGCAGTGGGCGAACGGGCCCGATTACTCCCGCGGGAGTACGCGCCCGGTGCAGACGGGGCCGTTCAGGAGGGGGTACGTGCCGCTGCGGCGAGCAGCCGGGCCGTGTCCTCGGCGCAGAGCTGCAGCGCCGCACCGACCGTGGTCAGCACCTCGCGCTCCGCCTGCCCGTACGGGCCGTCGGCGAGCGCGATCCTGGCGCCCTGCAGCAGGATCGACTCGCGTCCGGCGGGGGCCAGATGCGGGGCGAGGGGTTCCAGCGCCTCGTGCAGTTCGATGGCGAGGGCCGCTCCGCAGGCCTCGGCCGCCGGGTCGAAGGCGGAGCCGTTGCCGATGTCGGCGGAGAGGACCTCGACGACGGTGGAGAGCTGTTCCTCCGTGCAGTCGTCGAATCCGGCGTCGCGCACGGTGGCGGCCGCGGTCTCCAGAACCGTACGGGAGGTGGTGCCGCCGGCCGCGAGGACGCCGAGCGCGACCGTGTGGACGGCGTCCCGGAGCATGGCGGAGAACCGGGTGGTGGTGGGGTGGTCGAGCACATCGGTGTCGAAGTGCGCCCGGCAGGCGGCGCATTCGACGACGGGGCCCGCGGTGCCGCGCCGCAGCACCGGCACACCGAGCACCACGAAGCGGCGACGGCCGGTGAGCCGGCGGTAGTTGCGGTCGCCGCCGCAACCGGGGCAGAAGAACTCGCCGTCACCGACGGTGTCCCAGATGGTGCGGATGCCGCAGATACGCAGCTTCATGGCGCGTTGTCCCAGGGCTGACCGCACGTCGCACACCTCCGTAACGCTCCGGCAACATTGCCGTGTGGACGTGATGTTAACCACAGTCACGATGTGACGTCAGCACCTCGATCGTCACAACCGCCGGAGATGGCCGAACCCCGCCCCCCTGATACGGGTGGACGGGGTCTTCGGCCGTGCGACTTCATGCCCTTTCGGGCGCCGGGTCAGCGGGTGGCGCGGTTGACGGCGGAGACGACCGCCTTCAGCGAGGCACGCGTGGTGTTGGCGTCGATGCCGATGCCCCACAGGACCTTTCCGTCGATCGCGCACTCGATGTACGAGGCGGCCTGGGAGCTGGCGCCCTCGCTCATGGTGTGCTCGGTGTAGTCCAGCAGACGGGCATCGATGCCGATGGCCTGCAGCGCTTCGAAGAACGCGGAGATCGGGCCGTTGCCGGTACCGGTCAGTACGGTGTCCGTGCCGTCCACCGTCGCCTCGACGGTGATGGTGTCCTGGCCGTCGGAGCCGGTCGTGGTCTGGCCGGAGCGGATCTGTACGCGACCCCACTGGGCCGCGGCGTCGTCCGGGTTCGGCAGGTACTCGTCCTGGAACGTGGACCAGATCTGCGTCGGCGTGACCTCGCCGCCCTCGGCATCGGTCTTGGCCTGAATGATCCGGGAGAACTCGATCTGCATCCGGCGCGGCAGGTCCAGCTTGTGGTCGTTCTTCAGGACGTAGGCGATTCCGCCCTTGCCGGACTGCGAGTTGACCCGGATGACGGCCTCGTACGAGCGGCCGACGTCCTTCGGGTCGATCGGCAGGTACGGCACCGCCCACTCGATGTCGTCGACCGTCTTGCCCTGGGCGGCCGCGTCGGCCTCCATGGCGTCGAAGCCCTTCTTGATGGCGTCCTGGTGGGAGCCGGAGAAGGCGGTGTAGACCAGGTCGCCCGCGTAGGGGTGGCGCGGGTGGACCTCCATCTGATTGCAGTACTCGCTGGTGCGGCGGATCTCGTCGATCTGCGAGAAGTCGATCTGCGGGTCGACACCCTGCGAGAACAGGTTCATGCCCAGGGTGACCAGGTCGACGTTGCCGGTGCGCTCGCCCTGACCGAACAGGCAGCCCTCGATCCGGTCCGCACCGGCCATGATGGCCAGTTCGGCGGCGGCGACGGCGGTGCCTCGGTCGTTGTGCGGGTGGACCGACAGACAGACGAACTCGCGGCGCGACAGGTTGCGTGACATCCACTCGAACCGGTCCGCGTGCGTGGACGGGGTCGAACGCTCCACGGTGGCGGGCAGGTTGAGGATGATCTCGCGGCCCGCCTCCGGCTGCCAGACGTCACAGACCGCCTCGCAGACCTCCAGGGCGAAGTCCAGCTCGGTGTCGGTGAAGATCTCGGGGCTGTACTGGTAGCCGAAGACCGTCTCCGGGCCCAGCAGCTTCTCCGCGTACTCCATGACCAGCCGGGTGCCGTCCACGGCGATCTGCTTGATGTCGTCCTTCGAGCCGCGGAAGACGACCCTGCGGAAGGTGGGTGCCGTCGCGTTGTACAGGTGCACGGTCGCGCGGCGGGCGCCGACGATGGATTCGACGGTCCGCTCGATCAGGTCCTCGCGGGCCTGCGTCAGTACGGAGATCGTCACGTCCTCGGGGATCGCGCCCTCTTCGATGATGGAGCGGACGAACGCGAAGTCGGTCTCACCGGAGGACGGGAAGCCGACCTCGATCTCCTTGTAGCCCATGCGTACGAGCAGATCGAACATCTCGCGCTTGCGGGCCGGCGACATCGGGTCGATCAGCGCCTGGTTGCCGTCGCGCAGATCGGTCGACAGCCAGCGGGGCGCGACGGTGATCCGGTTGTCCGGCCAGGTGCGGTCGGGGATCTCGACGGCCTCGTAGCGGCCGTACTTGTGGATCGGCATCCCGGACGGCTTCTGCAGCTGAGTCGCGTTGGTGATCGGCGTGGGGCGGCCGACGGCGTTCTCGACTGGGCTCTGAGCGGGATTTGCGGCGGTCATGGCGTACGGCTCCTCGGGGGTCCAACCAATGGGACGGCCGACTGTGTCGCTGCAACACCAGACTCCGCGGGGAGGGGGTCGGCCTACGACTACAGGCCCTCGCCGCGGCAGCTAAGAAGAAGCAGCCCGAAACGCATGATGCGACGAGAGTAGCCGAGAGGCGCCTGATGCGTCCGTCCCGTATCAGTATGCGGGACCGAACGCCGGAAACGCCCAAGAGTGACCGATCACTCCATTTCGTCAATCCTGGTCGCAACCAGTGACATCGCGGTTACCCGGTGCCACAGTCGGCTCCATGCAGCCTCAGTCTCAGCACGGGTTCCATCCCGTCTTCTGCACCATCGTGCCGCCCCATGTCCTCGACAAGCTGTCGCAGTCCGACAACCCCGATCTCGCGGGCCCCGCCCGCCGCACCCTGGAGAGCGACGCCGCCCGCCGCACCCGCCGCCAGATGGCAACGGTCGTCACCGTGCCTGTCGCCCCCGCGAGCGAGGGGGAGACGTCCGACAAGCCCGACCGGACGCTGTACGACTGCCGTCACCGCACCCAGCTGCCCGGCACCGAGGTCCGCGCCGAGGGCCAGGAACCGACGAAGGACGCAAGCGTCAACCGCGCGTACGCGGGACTCGGCGCCACTTTCGAACTGCTGCTCAAGGCGTACGGCCGCCGTTCGATCGACGGCAACGGGCTGCCACTGATCGGCTCCGTGCACTACGATGAGAAGTACAACAACGCCTTCTTCGACGGCGAGCAGATGGTCTTCGGCGACGGGGACGGGGAGATCTTCCTGGACTTCACCGTCGCCATCGATGTGATCGCCCATGAGCTGGCGCACGGCCTGACCCAGTACACCGCCAATCTGAGCTACTACGGCCAGTCCGGCGCACTCAACGAATCGGTGTCCGACGTCTTCGGCTCCCTGGTCAAGCAGTACTCGCTGGGCCAGAGCGCCGACCAGGCGGACTGGCTGATCGGCGCCGGGCTGCTGGCGCCCCGGGTCCAGGGCGACGCCCTGCGCTCGATGAAGGCGCCGGGAACCGCGTACGACGACGATGTACTCGGCAAGGACCCGCAGCCCGCGTCGATGGAGGACTACGTCCACACCAGCGAGGACAACGGCGGAGTGCACCTCAACTCGGGCATCCCGAACCGCGCGTTCTATCTGCTGGCGACGGCACTCGGCGGCAATGCGTGGGAGCGGGCCGGGCAGCTCTGGTTCGATGTGCTCACAGGTGGTCAACTGGCCGTGGACGCGGACTTCGCGTCCTTCGCCCGGCTGACGGTGGCTGCGGCCCGCAGCCGCTTCGGGGAGGGCGACGAGGCGGAGGCGGTCCTGAAGGCATGGTCGGAGGTGGGCGTCCCGACCGCGTAGAACAGTTCCGGCCCGTCCGGCGATGGAGGACACCGTATGCGGATTCAGGTCAGCAGGACCGGCGGCTTCGCCGGCATCGCACGCCACCGCGAGGTCGACACCACCGGACGGGCCGACGCCTCGGAGTGGGAGGCCCTGGCCGAATCGGCGCTCGCCGCGGGCCACCACACCCCGCCCCAGGGCGTACCGGACGGCTTCCGCTACCGGATCACGGTCGGCGACCGGACGGTCCACTGCGCGGACCCGAGACTGACCGAAGCCCAGCGCGCACTGATCTCACGCGTCCTGAAGGAGGGCGCGTGAGACGGGCGTACCGCTGAATCCACCGGGGCGGCGGTCAGAACCCCAGCTTCCGCAGCTGCTTCGGGCCCCATCCACACGGCCGCCCTCGCACCCCTCGGCCCCGGGGGGCCTCAGCGGCTTCGGGCAGCTGCGGCGGCCTCCGGCCGCCGGACTCGGGCGGCGGTCAGAACCCCAGCTTCCGCAGCTGCTTCGGATCGCGCTGCCAGTCCTTGGCGACCTTCACATGCAGGTCCAGGAAGACGGGCGTGCCGAGCAGTGCCTCGATGTGCTTGCGCGACTTCGTTCCGACGTCCTTCAGCCGCTTGCCCTTCGGGCCGATGATGATGCCCTTCTGGCTGGGGCGCTCGATGTAGACGTTGGCGTGGATGTCGAGCAGCGGCTTGTCCGCCGGGCGATCCTCGCGCGGCAGCATCTCCTCGACGACGACCGCGATGGAGTGCGGCAGCTCGTCCCGTACGCCTTCGAGCGCGGCCTCGCGGATCAGCTCCGCGACCATGACCATCTCGGGCTCGTCGGTGAGGTCGCCCTCCGGGTAGAGCGGCGGGCTCTCCGGGAGCAGGGGGGCGATCAGATCGGCCAGCAGGCTGACCTGCGTGTCCTTGACCGCGGAGACCGGAATGATCTCGGCCCACTCGAAGCCGAGCTCCTCACCCAGGCGGGAGACGGCGAGCAGCTGTTCGGCGAGCTGCTTGGAGTCGACCAGGTCGGTCTTGGTGATGACGGCGATCTTCGGGGTCTTCTTGATGCCCGCGAGTTCCTTGACGATGTACTTGTCGCCGGGGCCGAGCTTCTGGTCGGCGGGCAGGCAGAAGCCGATGACGTCGACCTCGGCCCAGGTGGTCCGCACGACGTCGTTGAGACGCTCGCCCAGCAGCGTGCGCGGCTTGTGGAGGCCGGGGGTGTCGACGAGGATCAGCTGCGCGTCCTCGCGGTGCACGATGCCGCGCACGGTGTGCCGGGTGGTCTGGGGCCGGTTGGAGGTGATCGCCACCTTCTGGCCGACCAGAGCGTTCGTGAGGGTGGACTTGCCCGCGTTGGGGCGGCCCACGAAGCAGGCGAAGCCGGCCCGGTGGGGGGCGTTGTTCGCAGCCTGCTGTGCAGCGGCTTCTGTGTCAGGTCGAACGCTCATGGCGCCTATTGTCCCCGATCCTGGCGGCCCCGCCGTACCAAGGGCCACGGCGAGGCCTGTCGCGCCCGTCTCAGGCCCTGCGGCTACGGCTCCGCCGGGCCCGGATCCACAGCCCCGTACCCCCGCCGACGATCACCAGCAGGACCCCGGCCACCAGCCAGGGCAGTGCGAAATAGGAGACGGCGGCGGACTCGTGGGTGCCGCGGGCGCTCGCGGTCAGTTCGATCTCGCCCCATTCCAGCTGGGGCGCGTCGGTCCACTGTTCGGTCAGCCTGACCTGCTGGCGGGGCAGCAGTTCGGACGGGATCTTCTTGAGATCCCGGGCGAGCAGGGTGCGGCCGAAGAGGCCCTCGGCCTTGAGAGCGACCTTGGGGTTGAGGGTGACATTGCCCCGGTTGTGGAGCGTGTACGAGATGACGGCCCGGCTCCTGCCGGTGCCCGGGACCAGTGGCTGGGTGTGCTCGACCTCGATGTCGTCGACGGAGAGCGCCGGCATGGTCGGTCCGTTGATCCGCAGATAGATCCGGGCGCCGACCGCCTTCTGGATGCCGACGGCGACGGCTCCCGCGTCGGCGGGGTCGATGCGTTCGTCGAGGGCGACGAGTGCGCCGGGGTGATCGCCCGGCTCGGCGTCCTTCGGGACGGTGATGGTGACCGGGACGGTGACCGAGCCGTGCGGGCGGACCGTGACCCGTTCGCGGTCGGTCCTCGCCCAGGCGCCGACCGAGCGCTGTCTCTCGTTCTGGGCGCGGACGGCGAATCCGCCGTCGCGTGCGGTGTTGTAGGCGTCGGCCGCGTACAGCCGGAAGGTCTGCGGCCGGTCCGTCCTGTTGGTGACGGTGACCTTGTCGTCGAGCGTGGCGCCGGGGTCGGCGGAGAGGTAGAAGTACGGGCGCTGACCGGTCTGTGTGGCGGCCGGGTAGACCGACCAACTGCCGTTGTCCGCGGCGTGGACCGCAGGGGCTCCGATCAGCATGAGGGCGCCGGCCACGAGGAGTACGTACAGCTTGCGCACGGTGCAAGGCCTCCGGGTCGGTCGGTCGGTCTGGCTTCGGAGCGGTCCGGGCGGGTGCGCGCCCGGTCCACCGGTTGATCGGGGCTGCTCGGTCACGTGAGGGTGAGGGTGAGCACGCCGGAGTACGCGCCGGGGGCGGTGTACGCCGGTACGTTCAGCGCGAGCCGGGCGTCGACGGTGAACTCGCCGCCGGTGAAGTTCCCGTTCGGCGTGGACGCCAGCGTGGCGCCTGCGCTGCCGACCGGTCCGTCGGACCCGGCCGCGCAGGTGCTGGGGCTGCCGGCCTTCGTCGCGCAGACCGGGGTCCAGCCGAGTGCGGATGCGCCGATCGTCGCGCCGCCGGGACCCTTGAAGTCGGTGACCTTTCCGGTCAGGGACCAGCCTGCGGGGCCGCCGCGGTAGTCCTCGACCGTCACCGTCTGCAGGGAGCCGCGGGAGGCGCCGCCCCTCCCGAAGTCGACCGCCGACATCTCGACGGTGTCTCCGGCCTGGACCATGGACAGCGTGCCCGCCTTGACGGACGAGTTGAGCTGCTGGCTGCCGTCCGGGATCTCGCCGCCGCCACCGGTGACGGTGTAGGCCTGCGGGCCCGCGCCCTTGGCCGCGTCCCAGCTGCCGCCCTCGTAGGCGACGATGCCGGTGGTCGCCGGATCGTTGACGGTGAGCCGGCCGCTGAAGCCGCCGGAGCCGTCCGCCTTCACGGTGGCCGTGTCGGCGGTCTGGGTGTCACCGGCCCGGCCCGCGAGCGTGATGTCCGCACCCGCGGTGAACTTCGCCCCGGTCACGGTGACCGGGTCGCCCGCCTTGCCGGATGCGGTCCCGAGCTGGATGGCACGCTCGTTTACCTGGCCGCCGCCGTCCGTCGCGATGATCGTCTCGGAGACGGGGGCGGGCGGGTTCGTCACCGTGCAGGGGGTGTCCAGCTCCATGATGTAGCTGGTGTGGATGTTGTAGTCGCCGGGCGACAGCGTGATCTGACCGGGTGCGGTGACCGTGAAGGTGCCGGTCATCGAGAACGACGGGAAGTCGCCCTTGCCGGGTACGGGGTCGTTCTTCTTCGGGCCCGCGACGGTGACGCTCGCGGACTGCGCACCGCCGACGGTGACCTTGCCGGTCGGCGTCATGATGTCGGCGGGCAGCGCCAGATCGACCGGGTTGCCCGCGGCCGGTTTGACGACGGTGTACGTGACCGTGACCGTGTCGCCCACCTCCGGGGCGGCGTTGTCGACGGTGATCTCGGCCTTCGTGGGCCCGTCGATCGGCGGGATGCCCGCGATGGCCGGCGGAATGCAGTGGGTGGGGAAGTCCACCGGTACGGAGGCTGTCACCATGGCCTGCGCGGGGCCTGCGAGTCCCCCTCCTCCGGCGACGACGAGCGCGCCCACACCCAGCGTGGCGGCCCAGCGGCGGCCGCGCGCGGGACGTTTTCGGAAATCGGATCTTCGCAGGCTGATTCTTCGAACGGTCGGACGCATGGAACCCCCTCCTGCCGGATGCGGCGCAGAGGCTCTTCTGCGCCGACAGGGGGCCCATTGACGACTGCGGCCGAAAAGAAGTCAATGGAAGCGAAATGCGCCGACTGATGGACCATCAGATGCTGTCAAGATCCTCATTCTCCTCACACGGTGTGCGAACGCCCCGCACCGGTGGGGTGCGGGGCGTTCGTACACCGTGTGAGGATTCTGTCGGCGTCAGCCGGCCGTCACACTGACCCGCAGCGTGCCGTCGGGTCCGGCGAGCAGTACCGGTGTGTCCGGGCCACCCAGGTCCCGTACCGCGGCGCGGTCCGCGTCCGACGGGGTCTGCGCCTCGGAGACGACCGCGGCCGCCTCCAGCGAGGTGGCGCCGCTGGCCACGGCCATCGCCACGGCGGTCTGCAGCGCGCTGAGCTTCAGCGACTCCAGCCGCACGGTGCCCGCGACGTACGTACGTCCGGTCTCGTCCCGTACGGCCGCGCCCTCCGGGACACCGTTGCGGGCGCGGGCGCTGCGCGCCAGCGTGACGATCTTGCGGTCCTCGGGGCCGAGGTCGGTGCTCTCAGTCATGTGCCGAGCATACGAACCGGGGGGCTTGTTCCCCGCCCCGCCCCACCCCCGCGGGACCTACGCCCGGTCCAGCCGCAGCCGTTCCGCCTTCGGCAGCCCCGCGACCACCAGGTCGTAGGAGTCCTCGATCAGCTCTCGGAGCACCCGGTCCGGCACCCCGGACACCGTCACCGTGTTCCAGTGCCGCTTGTTCATGTGCCAGCCTGGCACCACCGCGTCGTACTCCTCCCGCAGCCGCACCGCCTCGTCCGGATCGCACTTGAGGTTCACCGTCAGCGGACGCGCATCCAGCGCGGTGAGCGCGAACATCTTGCCGAGCACCTTGAAGACGGACGCCTCCGGCCCGAACGGGAACTCCTCGACGCTCGCGTTGAACTCCAGGCAGAACGCCCTCAACTGCTGCGGAGTCACCCCGCGTCCACCCCCTCCGGCCCCACGGGCTCCACCAGCACCGTGACGATCTTGTTCCGGCGGCCCGCCGGGGACTCCGCGGTCAGCCGCAGCCGGCGGCCGTCCGGCAGGTCGACGACCGACGACGCCCCGGCGATCGGCACCCGGCCCAGCGCCTTCGCCAGCAGTCCGCCGACCGTCTCCACATCCTCGTCGTCGTACTCGTCGAGGCCGAACAGCTCCCCGAGGTCGCCGATGTCGAGGCGTGCGGTCACCCGGAAGCAGCCGTTCTCCAGCTCCTGGACGGGCGGGAGTTCACGGTCGTACTCGTCGGTGATCTCGCCGACGATCTCTTCGAGGATGTCCTCGATGGTGACGATGCCCGCCGTGCCGCCGTACTCGTCGATCACGACGGCGACATGGCTGCGGTCCTGCTGCATCTCGCGCAGCAGATCGCCGGCGTTCTTCGTGTCGGGCACGAACGCCGCCGGCCGCATCGCCGTGGAGACCGGATCGGCCTCCGACTCGCGGTTGATGTGCGTCTTGCGGACCAGGTCCTTGAGGTACACGATGCCGACGATGTCGTCCTCGTTCTCCCCGGTGACGGGGATCCGCGAGAAACCGGAACGCAGCGCCAGGGTCAGCGCCTGCCGGATCGTCTTGTAGCGCTCGATGCAGACCAGGTCGGTCCGCGGCACCATGACCTCGCGTACGAGCGTGTCACCGAGCTCGAAGACCGAGTGCACCATGCGGCGCTCCTCGTCCTCGATCAGTGACTCCTGCTCGGCGAGGTCGACCATCGCCCGCAGTTCGGCCTCGCTGGCGAACGGTCCCTTGCGGAACCCCTTGCCCGGCGTGAGCGCGTTGCCGATGAGGATCAGCAGCTGCGGGACGGGGCCCATGACCCTGGCCAGCGGCAGCAGGACGTACGCCGCCGCAGTGGCCGTGTTCAGCGGGTGCTGGCGGCCGATGGTGCGCGGCGACACACCGATGGCGACATAGGAGACGAGAACCATCACGGCCATGGCGACGGCCAGTGCCTCCCAGGTCTCCGGGAACTCCTTCAGACAGGCGTACGTGACGAGCACACCGGCCGACATCTCGCAGGCGACCCGCACCAGCAGGGCGACATTGAGATAGCGGGTCGGATCCGCCGCGACCTGTTCCAGCTTCTGGCTGCCGCGCCGGCCGGAACGGACCGCCTCGGCGGCCCGGAAGCTGGACGTACGGGCGATGCCCGCCTCCGCACAGGCCGCCAGCCAGCCGACGACGACCAGCAGGACGGCACCCAGGACGAGGGGAACGCTCACGACACGGTGGGCGCGGGCGACGGGCCGGTCAGACCGTGCTCGGCACGCCAGCCGTCGACGATGGCCGCCTGGAGACCGAACATCTCGGCCTTCTCGTCCGGCTCCTCGTGGTCGTACCCGAGAAGATGCAGCACCCCGTGGACGGTGAGGAGCTGGAGCTCCTCGTCCATGGAGTGCTGGGTCTCCGCGTCCTCGCCCTGCTTCTTGGCGACCTCCGGGCAGAGCACGATGTCACCGAGGAGCCCCTGCGGGGGCTCCTCGTCGTCCTTGGCCGGCGGACGCAGTTCGTCCATCGGGAAGGACATGACATCCGTCGGACCCGGCAGGTCCATCCACTGGATGTGGAGCTGCTCCATGGCGTCGGTGTCCACCACGATCACCGAGAGTTCGGAGAGCGGGTGAATCCGCATCCGCGCGAGCGCGTAGCGGGCGATGTCGAGGATCGCCTGCTCGTCGACCTCGGTTCCGGACTCGTTGTTGACGTCGATCGACATGGTGCGCTGCGACTACTTCCCGTTGTGGCTGTCTCGGTTGTCGTACTTCTCGTACGCGTCGACGATACGGCCGACCAGCTTGTGCCGGACGACATCCTGGGAGGTGAGCCGGGAGAAGTGCACATCCTGGACACCTTCGAGGATGTCCTGGACCTGGCGCAGGCCGCTCTTCGTGCCGTTCGGCAGGTCGACCTGGGTGACGTCACCGGTGACGACGATCTTCGAGTCGAAGCCGAGACGGGTCAGGAACATCTTCATCTGCTCGGCGCTGGTGTTCTGCGCCTCGTCGAGAATGATGAACGCGTCATTGAGCGTGCGGCCCCGCATGTACGCCAGCGGCGCCACCTCGATCGTGCCCGCCGCCATCAGCCGCGGGATCGAGTCGGGGTCGAGCATGTCGTGGAGCGCGTCGTAGAGCGGGCGCAGATATGGGTCGATCTTCTCGTAGAGCGTGCCCGGCAGGAAGCCGAGCCGCTCGCCCGCCTCGACGGCGGGACGGGTCAGGATGATCCGGTTGACCTGCTTGGACTGCAGGGCCTGGACCGCCTTCGCCATGGCGAGATAGGTCTTGCCGGTGCCCGCGGGGCCGATACCGAAGACGACCGTGTGCTTGTCGATGGCGTCGACGTACCGCTTCTGGTTGAGCGTCTTGGGGCGGATCGTGCGACCGCGGCTGGAGAGGATGTTCTGTGTGAGCACCTCGGCCGGTGTCTCCGGGCCGTCCCCCTCGCCGCTCTCACTCGCCCTGAGCATGGCGATCGAGCGTTCCACTGCGTCCTCCGTCATCGGCTGACCGGTGCGGAGCACCAGCATCATCTCGTCGAACAGGCGCTGGATCAGGGCGACTTCCGTCGCGTCTCCGGCGGCGCTGACCTCATTTCCCCGGACATGGATGTCGGCCGCCGGGAAGGCCGTCTCGATCACGCGCAGCAGGGCGTCACCTGAGCCCAGAACGGTCACCATCGGATGCTTGGCCGGAACGGTGAACTGGGCTCGTGCCTGCCCCGGCGCGGGGGTCTGGGCTGTGGGTGTCTGAGTCATGGGCCGGCTCTGTGGCCTGCACATACCTCCCGTTGCAAGGTTCTCGCCGATCGACAACCTCTGGATTACCAAGCGTACGACTCCGCACCGACAACACCGAGGGCTTTTTCGCACAGGCTGCGAACACATGTGCCCGGGGTTACGCCGGGCGGCGGAAGCCGATCGTCGGGACGGCCCGGCGCAGCGGCCACGGCCGGGCGGCGGCGGGCAGCAGTTCCTCCAGGAACGCATATCGCTGGAGCGCCGCCGGGTCCTGGTCGGCGAAGGTGCGGACCTGCTGCCACCAGGCAGCGATCTCCTCCCAGTCCGGCGCCGACAGCGATCCGCCGAACTCCTGCACCGAGAGCGCCGCGGTGAGTCCGGCGAAGGCCAGCCGGTCGGCCAGCGGCCAGTCCGCCAGGGTGCCGGTGACGAATCCGGCGACGAAGACATCGCCCGCCCCGGTCGGGTCCAGCGCCTCGACCTCGATCGCGGGTACCTCGGCGCTCGCCCCGGTCGCCGAATCCACCGCGTACGCGCCCTCCGCGCCCAGGGTGACCACGGCGAGCGGCACCCGCTCGGCCAGGGCGTGGGCGGCGGCGCGCGGGCAGTCGGTGCGGGTGTAGCGCATCGCCTCCTCGGCGTTGGGCAGGAAGGCCTGGCAGTGCTCCAGGTCGACGAGGGCGCCGAGGTCCCAGCGGCCGGTCTCGTCCCAGCCGACGTCGGCGAAGATCCGGGCGCCGTTCCTGGCCGCCTTGGCGACCCAGGGCTCGCTGCGGCCGGGGACGAGCGAGGCGATGGCGGCCCGGGCACGCGGCGGGCAGCTCGGGAACGCGGGCTCCTCGGCGGGGAGCGCGACGCCGGGGGTGCCCGCGGGGCCCGGGGCCTCATGGCCGTGCGAGACCATCGTCCGCTCGCCCTCGTACGCCATCGAGACGGTCACCGGCGAGTGCCAGCCGGGGACGGTGTGCGACATCGACAGATCGACGCCCTCGCCCTGCTCCAGGGCGTCCCAGCAGTACTCCCCGTAGTGGTCGTCGCCGAATGCCGCGGCCAGCGAGGTGTGCAGTCCCAGCCGGGCCAGCGCGGTGGCCATGTTGGCGACCCCGCCGGGGCTGGAACCCATGCCGCGTGCCCAGGACTCGGTGCCGCGCACCGGGGCGCTGTCCAGACCGGTGAAGATGATGTCGAGGAAGACCGCGCCGGTGAGGAAGACGTCGCAGTCCGGGTCCTGCGGGGCGCGCAGCCCGTCCAGTGGGTCGATGCCTGGAATGTCTGTGCTCACCTTGCACTCCCCGGTCGTGGCAGATCTGGCCAGTGTGCCCGATTCACCCCCGCAACCGGAGAGTCCGCGCCGCCGCTTCCGGAGGCTCGGCGACGACCCCGCACATACGGACGCTGACCTGCATAAACGACAGCTGCTACCCGGACGGTCGGAGGGTAAACACATATGTGGCCCAGATCACACAGGGGCGCCTTTCGGTCAGCCTGAAGCAGTTGATACAAATTGGCCCGCGAGCCCCGTCGGCAACAGTCGCCGCCGCGTGCCCCGTCTCCCCGTATTTCCCGCATTGCCCTCCCCTGCCTTCTCTGCCTCCTTCGGCATGTCTTCAGGAACGCCCATGTCCTCGCGCCCTCGCGCCGCGTGGCCCCTGGTCGCCGTGTTCACCGCCGGTTACCTCGCCGCCTATCTGCTCCCCACCATCGTCGGGCGGCTCTCCGTCTATCTGGGCCTCAGTACGGCCCAGGCCGGTCTGGTGGGCAGCGCCCTGCTGCTGAGCTCAGCCACCGCCGGGTTCACCCTGGCGGGCCGGGTCGAGACATACGGACCGCGAAGGGCGGCCCGCACCGGACTGGTGCTGGCCATGGTGGGGTACGGCTGCGCAGCGCTGGCGGGCTCCGTGCCGCTCGTGGTCATGGGCGCGATGATCGGCGGCTTCGGCTCCGGTACGGCGACCGCGGTGGCCGCGGCGGGCATCGCCGCCCAGCGCGATCCGCACCGGACCTCGTCGCTCGGTCTGCTCAGCGTCTCCGCGACGGCGGGCGCCCTCTATCTGACGATCCCGCACCTCGGTGGCGGCCACCGGCTGCCGTTCGCCTCGATCGCCCTGGCCGCCCTGCTCGTCTGGCCCGCCACCGCGCGGCTCGGCGGTGCCGCGCCCGGCGGTCCCGCCGCCCCCGTCGCCGGCCGGCTGCCGCACCGCCGTTCCGGTCTGGTGCTGGCGGGCGGAATGCTCGTCTGGTCCATGGCGCAGAACGCGCTGTGGGGCGTCAGCGGCCGGATCGGGGTGGTCCAGGTCGGGCTCTCCGAGGTCACCGTCGGTGCGGTGTTCGCCGCCGCGCTCGGTGCGGGTCTGCTCGGGGTGATGGGCGCCGGGGTGCTGGGCGCCAGGCTCGGCCGCGCGGTGCCGATCGGCCTGGGCACCGTGATCATCGCGGTGAGCATCGTGCTCAGCTCGTCGGCCGGGAATCTCGGTTCGTTCGCGACCGGCGAGGTCCTGTGGAACACCGTCTATCCGGTGGTCCTGTCGTATCTGATCGGCCTGGCCGCTTCCCTGGACGTACGAGGCCGCTGGGCGGTGCTCGCGGGCTCCGCCTCATCCGTCGGAGTGGCCTGCGGACCGGTCCTCGGCAGCGTGCTGTCCGAGCAGGCCGGCTACCCGGTCATGGGCCTGGTCCTGGGCGCCGTCACGCTCCTGGTCGCGGCCCCGGTCACGGCTGTCGCCCTGCACACCGGTGGCCGTCCGCTGGTGCCGGGATCGGTACGCCGCAGGGGCGGCGCACCGGCCGCGCTGCTCGCCGTCACCACCGGAGCGGTGCCCGGTGCCGTGCCCAAGCTGGGCGCGCCCGAGCAGGCCGTCACGGAGATCAGCCTGCCCGCGCTGCGTCGCAGGCGCCCGGTCAGGAACGCGTTCCGGACGGCCGGCCCGTCGGGTGCGGACGGTCAGTCGAACTCGTACGCCTCGACCTCGGCCAGATAGCGCGTCCTGCGCTCCTCGTCGTGGTCGAGGAAGGCCGCCTCGAAGGAGTTGCGTGCCAGCGTACGCAACTGCTCGTGGTCCAGGCCGAGCGCCTCGTGGACGGCATGGAAGGTGTCCCCGACGTATCCGCCGAAATAGGCGGGGTCGTCGGAGTTCACCGTGCAGAGCAGTCCGGCGGCCATCATGGCCCGCAGCGGGTGCTCCTCCAGCGTGTCGATGGCGCGCAGCCGCACGTTGGACAGCGGGCAGAGGGTGAGCGGCACCCGGTCGGCGGCCAGCCGCTTCACCAGGTCCGCGTCCTCCATGCAGCGCAGCCCGTGGTCGATGCGCTCGACCCCGAGGACGTCCAGGGCTTCCCGGATGTACTCGGGCGGGCCCTCCTCGCCGGCGTGGGCGACCTTGCGCAGCCCGAGCGCCCCGGCCGCCTCGTACACCTCACGGAACTTGACGGGCGGGTGCCCGACCTCCGCAGAGTCGAGGCCGACCGCGCTGATCCGGTGCAGATACGGCTTCGCGGCCTCCAGGGTCTCCAGCGCCGACTCGGCGGACTGGTCGCGCAGGAAGCACATGATCAGCTGGGTGGAGATGCCGTGCTTCTCCTCGCTGCGGTCCAGCGCCCGGCCGAGCCCGTCGACGACGGTGCCGATCGGGACGCCGCGCGCGGTGTGTGCCTGCGGGTCGAAGAAGATCTCCGCGTGCCGGACGCCCTGGGCGGCGGCGCGGGTGAGATACGCGTCGGCGAGCTCCTCGAAGTCCTCCTCGGTCCGGAGCACCGCCATCAGGGCGTAGTACAGATCGAGGAAGGTCTGCAGATCGTCGAAGAGATAGGCGGTGCGGAGCTCTTCGGTGTTCGCGTACGGCAACTGCACGCCGTTGCGTTCGGCGAGCGCGAAGGCCAGCTCGGGTTCGAGGGTTCCTTCGATGTGGAGGTGGAGTTCGGCTTTGGGGAGGTGCACGGGTTTTTCACGCTCACAAATGGTGGTGCTGATGTTTTTCAGAGATGTCGGGTGGGCACGGGAACCCGGCCGAGGTCCCGGGCGACGGTCAGTTCGCCCTCGAACCCTGCGGCGCGGGCCTGGGCCTCGAAGACGGCCGGGTCGTCGTACCGCTGCGAGAAGTGCGTCAGCACGAGGTGCCGTACGCCCGTGTCCCGAGCCACCCGGGCCGCCTGGCCGGCGGTCAGATGGCCGTGGTCGGTGGCGAGTCGTTCGTCCTCGTCGAGGAAGGTCGACTCGATGACCAGCAGGTCGCATCCCTCGGCGAGCACGTGCACGCCGTCGCAGAGCCTTGTGTCCATGATGAACGCGAACCGCTGCCCGCGCCTGCGCTCGGAGACGTCGTCGAGCGTCACGCCGCCGAGGGAGCCCTCCCGCTGGATCCGCCCGACGTCCGGCCCCTTGATGCCGTGCTCGGCGAGTTTCGCGGGCAGCATGCGGCGCCCGTCGGGCTCGACGAGCCGGTAGCCGTACGACTCGACGGGGTGCGAGAGCCGGTGGCTGCTGAGCGTGTACGCGTCCGTGGCGGCGAGCACCCCGTCGGCGGCGACCGGGGCCTCGGTCAGCTCGACGGACTCGCGGTAGGCGGTCGCGTACCGCAGCCGCTCGAAGAAGTGCTGTCCGCTCGCCGGGTAGTGCGCGGTGACCGGATGCGGGACCTGGTCGAGGTTGATCCGCTGGATCACCCCGGCCAGGCCGAGCGAGTGGTCACCGTGGAAGTGCGTGACGCAGATCCGGTTGATGTCGTGCGCGGCGACGCCGGCCCGCAGCATCTGGCGCTGAGTGCCCTCACCCGGGTCGAAGAGGATGCCCTCGCCGTCCCAGCGGAGCAGATAGCCGTTGTGATTGCGGTGCCTGGTCGGGACCTGGCTGGCGGTGCCGAGGACCACGAGTTCGCGTACGGACACGGTGTGCGATCGACCGTTCTAGCCGGGGGGCCACTGCAGTCCGCGGCCGCCCAGGACGTGGGCGTGCGCGTGGAAGACGGTCTGGCCGGCGCCGGAGCCGGTGTTGAAGACGACCCGGTAGCCGCTGTCCACGATCTTCTCGTCGGCGGCGACGTGTCCGGCCTCGCGCAGTATGTCGGCGGCGATGCCCGGCTCGGCGGCGGCGAGGGCGGCGGCGTCCGGGAGGTGGACGCGGGGGATGATGAGTACGTGGGTGGGGGCCTGCGGGTTGATGTCCCGGAAGGCGACGGTGGTTTCGGTCTCCCGGACGATGGTTGCCGGGATGTCACCCGAGACGATCTTGCAGAACAGGCAGTCGGGCTGCGGTTCTCCCGCCATGGGGTCGGCTCCTCGGTCGGTGGTGATCGTTGTACGGCATGGTATCGGGACGCCTGCGGCGGGCTCGTTCCCGGCTGGGGGGCAGCCCGCCGCAGGCGCACCCGCCCCCTACGCCCCCGGCCGCTCCGGTGCCCGCTTCGCCGGCGTCTGGGCCAGCGACGCGAGCGCGATCCGGATCGCCTCGTCCAGCTGCGGATCCCGCCCCGCGGCATGGTCCTGCGGCGCCATCACGACCTCGACATCGGGATCGACCCCGTGGTTCTCCACACCCCAGCCATAACCCTCGAACCAGAACGCGTACTTGGGCTGGGTGACCGACGTCCCGTCCACGAGCTTGTACCGGCTGTCGATGCCGACCACCCCGCCCCAGGTACGCGTGCCGACCACCGGCCCGATGCGCAGAGCCTTGATCGCGGCGTTCACGATGTCGCCGTCCGAGCCGGAGAACTCGTTGGCGACGGCCACCACGGGGCCGCGCGGTGCGTCCTCCGGGTAGCTGTACGGCTGCATCCCGCGCGGCATGTCCCAGCCGACGATGCGCCGGGCGAGTTTCTCCACGATCAGCTGCGAGGTGTGGCCGCCCCGGTTCTCCCGGACGTCCACCACCAGCCCCTCGCGGGCCACTTCGATCCGCAGGTCGCGGTGGAGCTGCGCCCAGCCCGAGCCGACCATGTCGGGGACATGGAGGTAGCCGAGGCGTCCGCCGGAGTGCTCGTGGACATAGGCCCGCCGGTCGGCGACCCACGCGTGGTAGCGCAGCGCCTCCTCGTCGGCGACCGGTACGACGACGACATGGCGCGGGTCACCGCCGTCCACCGGTGAGACGGTCAGCTCGACCGGTTTGCCGGCCGAGCCGGTGAGCAGCGGTCCGGGCCCGGCCACCGGGTCGACCGGGTGCCCGTCGACGGCGAGGATCGCGTCCCCGACGCGCACCGCCACCCCGGGTGCGGCGAGCGGCGAGCGGGCCGCCGGGTCGGAGGTCTCCGACGGCAGGATCCGGTCGATGCGCCAACTGCTCTCGTCCGTACGGGAGATGTCCGCACCGAGCAGCCCCTGCCGGGCCGAGTCGTCGCGCCATCCGCCGGGCGGCGTCACATAGGCGTGCGAGGTGCCGAGCTCGCCCTGCACCTCCCACAGCAGGTCGATCAGGTCGTCATGGGTGGCGACACGCTCCAGCACCGGGCGGTAGCGGTCCAGGACTCCGTCCCAGTCGATGCCGCCCATGTCGGGACGCCAGAAGTTGTCCCGCATGATGCGCCCGGCCTCGTCGTACATCTGACGCCACTCGGCGGCCGGGTCGAGGGTCCGGCGAATCCGGGAGAGGTCGACGGTGACACTGCTGTCGCTGCCGCCGTCGTGGTCGTCGTCGCCGGCCGGGACACGGCTGTCGGACGGTACGGCGCGCAGCTTGCCCCGGGTGTGCAGAACGATCCGCTTGCCGTCGCCGCTGACCGCGAAGCCGTGGACGTCCGAGGCGAGTTCCTCGCAGCGCAGCTTCTCCAGGTCGTACCGTTCGAGGACGGTCTCGGGCCGGCGGGCGTCGGGCGTGGCGCCGCTCGTGCCGAGCACCCCGGTCACCGGGTGGCTCAGCCACAGCAGCCCGTCCTTCGCGGCGCGCAGCGTGGAGTAACTGGCGGCCTCGACGGGCAGCGGCACGATCCGGTCGGCGAGTCCGTCGAGGTCGATCCGGGTGACGGGCAGCGCGGTCGGGTTGTCCTCGCCCTCGCCGCCGCTCTTCTCCTTCTCGGCCGGACGGCCGTGGCGCTGCGGCCCGAACGGGGAGGGCGTGGTGGCGGCGAGCGTCAGCAGATGCGGACGGCAGGCGCCGATGAACGCCAGATCGAAGACATGGGCGTCGTAGACCGGGTCGAAGGACCGCTCGGAGAGGAACGCGAGGTGCTTGCCGTCGGTGGTGAACGCGGGGGCGAAGTCCCGGAAACGCAGCGGGGTGGCCTCGGCTACCGACAGATCGGCAAGGTGGGCGAGCTTGAGCTGCCTGAGCGGATCGGGCCCGGGGTGCGACCAGGCGAGCCAGGAGGAGTCGGGCGAGAAGACCAGGCCCGAGGCGTCGCCGTGCTCGCTTCGGTCCACCTCGTGGACCTCGCCGCTCTCCCGCTCGACGATCAGTACCCGCCCGTCGTGCGCGGCGACGGCGAACCGGCTGCCGTCCGGGGCCGCCTCCAGGTCGAGGACCCTGCCGATACGGCCCGCGGCGAGGCGGCGCGGTACGGCGCCCGGCGCGGTGCCGGTGGCGGGTGCGCACTCCAGGGCGTCGTCGCCCTCGGCATCGGTGACCCAGACGACGTGCTGGTCGCCGTCGGCCTGGAAGGTGCGGGGCATCCTGGCCCGTACGCCCGGTTCGACGGCGAGCGCCCGGGCCGGGCCCTCGCGGTGGGTGACCCAGTGGACGGCGCCGCGCGTCCCGACGGCACTGCCGCGGCCCGTACGGTCCGGGGACGCGGAGTCGAGGTGGCTGCCGGCGTGCACCGAGTGGGGCTGGAGGTCGGCGCGCTGGCCGCCGAGCCGGATGTCGACACGACGGGGCTCGGAGCCTTCGAGGTCGTCCAGCAGCCAGAGTTCACCGGCCGAGGCGTAGCCGACGCGGGTTCCGTCGGTGGTCGCGTGGCGGGCGTAGAACCCCTCGATGCCGGTGTGCCGGCGCAGATCCGAGCCGTCGGGGAGCGAGGAGTAGAGCGCGCCCACACCTTCGTGGTCGGAGAGGAAGGCGACGCGGTCGCCCACCCACATAGGGGATTCGATGTTCCCGTCGAGGTCCTCGTGCAGCCGTACGAACTCCGCCGGGCCCTCGGTCGCAGCCTCTGCCGCGATCCACAACTTGCCCGCGGTGCCGCCCCGGTAGCGCTTCCAGGCGGCGGCCTCGCGCCCCATGGTGGCCGAGAGCAGCAGGACCCGTCCGCCGGGCCCGTAGGCGAGGGAGCCGACCGGCCCGTGAGGCAGGGTCCGCGCGGGCCCGCCGTCGACCGGGACGGCCCTGGCCCAGCTGCGCCGCAGCGACGCCTGCCCCTGGGTGCTGATGACCAGTACGTCGCCCTCGGGCGTCCAGCCGCGTACGGAGGTGCGTGCGTCGCCCCAGTAGGTGAGCCGCTTGGAGGGTCCGCCGTCGACCGGTGCGACGTGCACTTCGGGCGCCCCGTCCCGGGTGGACGTCCAGGCGACGCGGGCTCCGTCGGGAGATATCCGCGGGTTGGTGACAGGTCGGTTGTCGGCGCTGACGCGCCAGGCACGGCCGCCGTCCAGCGGCGCCAGCCAGACATCGTCCTCGGCGGTGAAGGCGATCAAATCGCCCTGGACATGGGGGTATCGGAGGTAGGCAGGCTGTGTCACACGGATCACCCTAGGCCGCTGGCGTGCTCCGCGGAACTGGGTTGGCCGGAGTCCGCCGGGTGGCCCGGTGCCGGTCACACTCACTTGCCCGGGGGCGGTTCGGTCACCGTGACCGTCACGGTGACCGTCGGCCGGGCGCCGCCACTGCCGCCGCCCCGGGGCGGATTCGCCCCGACGGCCGACGGGGCGGCGTTGCAGTTGCCGAGCACATCTGCTCGGAAGACGGCCTTCCCGCCGGTCCTGGCGGTCAGGTCGCCCCGCACACACCGCTCGTCGAGAGCCTGGGTCACCTTGCCGGTGATCGTGATGTCCTTGCCGCTCCCGGTCTTTCCGGTGCAGTCGACGTCCGCGATCCGACTCGCGGAGGCGGAGGGCGACGCACCCTGGAGCCGGTCCCCGTCGACGTCGGCCGTGCAGTTCAGCCACCGCACATCGACCCCGTTGCGCTCCAGGGCGCTGGTGCCGGTCAGGTCGGTGGTCACAGCGATGGATGTGGAGTTCAGGCTGCCCGTCGGCTCACAGGCCACGACACCTGCGACCGCCGCGCCCGCGAGTGCGGACGCGGCCAGAAAACGACGGGTTCTTCCCTGACCCCATGCCCTTGATGTCCCCATACGAGCAGCTTCCCACCGTTCCCCCACGACGCGGTAGACGGCTTGCGGCCAGAACGGGGCGGCTCCGGCGCACCGGCGGGGGCTTACGACCAGCGGCCGGTGCGCCCCAGCAGCAGTGCCGTCGCCGCCGTGCCCGCCGTCGAGGTGCGCAGAACGGACGTTCCGAGCCGGCAGGTACGGGCGCCCGCCGCGGCGAAGTCCGCCAGTTCGTCCGGCGACACACCGCCCTCGGGACCGACGACCAGCACGATCTCGCCCTGGGTGGGGAGCTGGACGGTGGCCAGCGGCTCACTGTCGTGGCCCCGGTCCTCGTGCAGGACGGCGGCGAAGTCCGCCGCGACCAGAAGTGCGGCAACCTGTTTGGTCGTCAGTGCGTCCGCCACCTCGGGGAATCGCACCCGGCGCGACTGCTTGCCCGCTTCCCGGGCGGTGTTGCGCCATTTCGCGAGGGACTTGAGGCCGCGGTCGCCCTTCCACTGCGTGATGCAGCGCGACGCCTGCCAGGGCACGATCGCGTCGACACCGGTCTCCGTCATCGTCTCGACGGCGACCTCGCCGCGGTCCCCCTTGGGCAGGGCCTGGACCACGGTGATACGGGGTTCGGGCCAAGGCTCCTCATGAACCGTCGCCAGGCCGGCGACCACGAGCCGGTCCTTGCCCTCGGCGGCTCTGACGACGCCTTCCGTCCAACGGCCGTGGCCGTCCGTCAGCACGACGTCCTCACCGGCGTGCAGCCGCTTCACCGATACGGCATGTCGACCCTCGGGTCCTTCCAGGACGAACTCCGGCCCATCGGGGACCTGTTCGACGACGAAGACCGGTGCGGTCACTGCGTACTCCCTGCGCTCACTGCCGCCCGCGCGGCGTCCAGTTCTTCGGCGAGCAGTCCGATCAGCCGGCCGGCGGGCAGCTCGCGTGCCATCCGGTGCCCCTGCCCCGCCCACAGTGCCATGCCCTGGGCGTCCCCGGCCTTTGCCGCCGCCGTGCGCAGGCCGGCCGTCAGATAGTGGACCTGTGGGTAGGCGGCGGGGGCGTACGGGCCGTGCTCGCGCATGAAGCGGTTGACCAGGCCGCGGGCCGGGCGGCCGGAGAACGCCCGGGTCAGGGCGGTCCGTACGAACAGCGGGTTGGTCAGTGCCTGCTTGTGCAGCAGATTCGCCCCGGACTCGGGGCAGACGAGGAACGCCGTGCCGAGCTGCGCCGCCTCCGCGCCCGCGGCGAGCACCGCGGCGATCTGGGACCCGCGCATCAGCCCGCCCGCGGCGATGATCGGCACCTGTACGGTCTCGCGGACCTGGGACACCAGGGAGAGCAGTCCGATCCCGGTGCCGTCGGCCTGCGGGTCGTCTCGGTGGGTGGACTGGTGGCCGCCCGCCTCCATGCCCTGGACACAGACCGCGTCGGCCCCCGCCCACTGGGCGGCCTGGGCCTCCTCGGGCGTGGTGACCGTCACGACGGTGTACGTGCCGACGCCGGCGAACGCGTCGAGGGTGTCGCGTGTCGGGCAGCCGAAGGTGAACGAGACTGCCGGGACCGGGTCCTCCAGGAGGATGGCCAGCTTGGCCTCGTAGCCGTCGTCGCCGCCGCTGGCGTCCGGGTCGCCGAGCGGGGTCTCGTACCAGGCGGCCTCACCGGCCAGCTGGTGCCGGTACACCTCGACGGCGCTCGGGTCGGCGAGACCCGGCTGCGGCATGAAGAGATTGACGCCGAAGGGCTGAGCGGTCAGCCCGCGCAGCTGTTTGATCTCGTTGTACATGCCGTCCGCCGTCTTGTACCCGGCGGCGAGGAAGCCCAGCCCGCCCGCTTCGGCGACGGCCGCGACGAGCTGCGGACAGGACGCACCACCCGCCATCGGGGCCTGCACGACCGGATACCGGCAGAGATCGGTCAACACGGATGACATGACCGCATCGTGTCATGTCATCCGTGCCTCGGCGTGCGCGGCCTGCGGTCCATTTTGTCCTCAAACGCCGGACGGGCTCGGCAGGCGAGCCCGTCCGGCGGCAGGGAACGGTGTGCGGGGGCCGTCAGCGCCCGTTGAAGGCATCCTTCAGCCGGGAGAACAGCCCCTGCTGCCCGGGCTGGAACTGGCCGGTCGGCCGCTCCTCGCCGCGCATCTTCGCCAGGTCCCGCAGCAGTCGCTCCTGCTCCGGGTCCAGCTTCGCCGGGGTCAAGACCTCGACGTGCACGATCAGATCGCCACGCCCGCCGCCCCGCAGATGCGTGATCCCGCGGCCGTGCAGCGGGACCGACTGGCCGGACTGGGTGCCGGGCCGGATGTCGACCTCCTCCAGGCCGTCGAGCGTCTCCAGCGGCACCTTGGTGCCGAGCGCGCCCGCCGTCATGGGGATGGTGACCGTGCAGTGCAGATCGTCGCCACGGCGCTGGAACACCGAGTGCGGCAGCTCATGGATCTCCACGTACAGATCCCCGGCCGGGCCGCCGCCGGGGCCGACCTCGCCCTCGCCCGCGAGCTGGATGCGGGTGCCGTTGTCGACACCTGCGGGGATCTTCACGGTGAGCGTGCGCCTCGACCGGATGCGGCCGTCACCGGCGCACTCCGGGCACGGGGTCGGCACGACCGTACCGAAGCCCTGGCACTGCGGGCAGGGCCGCGAGGTCATGACCTGGCCCAGGAAGGACCGGGTGACCTGCGAGACCTCGCCACGGCCGCGGCACATGTCACAGGTCTGGGCGGAGGTGCCGGGTGCGGCGCCCTCGCCGTTGCAGGTCGTACAGACGACGGCCGTATCGACCTGGATGTCCTTGGTGGTGCCGAACGCGGCCTCGGCGAGATCGATCTCCAGCCGGATCATCGCGTCCTGGCCGCGCCGGGTGCGCGAACGGGGTCCGCGCTGCGACGACGTACCGAAGAACGCGTCCATGATGTCGGAGAAGTTGCCGAAGCCACCCTGTCCGAATCCACCCGCGCCACCGCCGCCGGAGGCGGACAGCGGATCGCCGCCGAGGTCGTAGACCTGCTTCTTCTGCGGGTCCGACAGCACCTCGTAGGCGGCGTTGATCTCCTTGAACCGCTCCTGGGTCTTCGGATCGGGGTTCACATCCGGATGCAGCTCACGAGCGAGCCGACGGAATGCCTTCTTGATCTCGTCCTGAGATGCGTCGCGGCGCACGCCGAGTACGGCGTAGTAGTCCGTGGCCACTTACGACTCCGCCAGGATCTGTCCGACGTAACGTGCCACTGCGCGTACCGCTCCCATCGTTCCGGGGTAGTCCATGCGGGTCGGTCCGACCACGCCGAGTTTGGCGACTGCCTCGTCGCCCGAACCGTAGCCGACCGCGACGACGGACGTGGAGTTGAGCCCCTCGTGGGCGTTCTCGTGCCCGATCCGTACGGTCATGCCCGAGTCCTTGGCCTCGCCGAGCAGCTTCAGCAGCACGACCTGCTCCTCCAATGCCTCCAGCACCGGCCGGATCATCACAGGGAAGTCGTGCCCGAAGCGGGTGAGGTTGGAGGTGCCGCCGATCATCAGCCGCTCCTCCGTCTCCTCGACGAGGGTTTCGAGCAGGGTGGAGAGCACGGTGGACACGGTTCCCCGGTCCTCGCTCTCGAAGGAATCCGGCAGATCCTGCACCAGCTGCGGGACATCCGCGAAACGGCGTCCGACGACCCGGCTGTTGAGCCGGGCCCGCAGATCGGCGAGAGAGGTCTCACCGAACGGAGCGGGGCAGTCGATCATGCGCTGCTCGACCCGGCCGGTGTCCGTGATCAGCACGAGCATCAGCCGGGCGGCTGCCAGTGACAGCAACTCCACATGCCGAACCGTCGACCGGGTCAGCGAGGGGTACTGCACGATGGCGACCTGCCGGGTCAGCTGCGCGAGCAGCCGTACGGTGCGGCCCACGACATCGTCGAGGTCGACCGCGCCGTCGAGGAAATTGTGAATGGCACGACGTTCCGGCGACGAGAGGGGCTTGACGCCCGCAAGCTTGTCGACGAAGAGCCGGTAGCCCTTGTCCGTCGGGATGCGTCCCGCACTGGTGTGGGGCTGGGCGATGAAGCCCTCGTCCTCCAGCACCGCCATGTCGTTGCGGACGGTGGCCGGGGAGACCCCCAGCTTGTGCCGCTCCGTGAGCGCCTTGGAGCCCACGGGCTCCTCGGTGCCGACATAGTCCTGGACGATGGCGCGCAGCACTTCGAGTCTGCGTTCGCTGAGCATCGCGCACACCTCCAGCTGTGTTTCCTCGGTGGTTCTCGGGCCGTTCCTGCTTCATTCCCAGGAATCCCCCTGGCACTCTGTCCTCACGAGTGCCAGCAATCCCCCGGCCAGTGTACGGCGGCCGAGTGGGGGCCTAGCAAGGGCGACCGGTCACGCTACCGCGAGACCGCGCAGGTCGTTGCCGATAGCGTCGCGGTATGGACGCCTCTTGGGAAGAGTTCGGCTGGGAGCGACTGGGTCACGGTGTGGGCCGACGGCGCCTGACCGGATGGGATGCGACAGTCGCACTGGTGGTCGGAGCGGATGGAGTGCTGCTCTACGACACCGGATCAACACTCCGCGAAGGTGAGGAAATCCGGGCCCAGGCACAGGCCCTGCTCGGCCGGAAGGTGACGCATATCGCACTCAGCCACCCCCATTTCGACCATGTACTGGGCACTGCCGCGTTCTCCGGCACCCAGGTGTACGGAGCGGCCGGCATGGCCGGGCTGATGAAGCTCGGGGCGGACGATCTGCACGCCTCCGCGGTGCGCCACGGAGTGTCCGAAAACGATGCGTCCGAGGCCGTCGATGCGCTGGTGGCGCCGCACCATGAAGTACGCGGCGAGTGGACGCTCGATCTGGGCGGCGGCCGTCAGGTGCTGCTGGCGAATGTGGGCCCCGCCCACAGCAGCCACGATCTGGCGGTGCTCGTCCCCGGCTCCCCCGCGGTGGTGCTCTGCGGCGACCTGGTCGAGGAGTCCGGCGAACCGCAGGCGGGACGGGACGCCGTCCCGGGCCGCTGGCCGGCCGCGCTGGACCGGCTGCTGGCGCTGGGCGGCGAGGACGCGGTGTACGTTCCGGGGCACGGAGCGGTGGTGGACGCGGCGTTCGTCAGGGACCAGCGTGACCAACTGGCCGTCCTCTTCGGCGTGTCGTGACGTGTTGTCGTCTTATCGTCATCCGATGCGCAGCTACCAGCCGGACCTGACCCCGCCGTGGAAGAAGTCCGCCCCCGTTCCCGAGGTCCCCGCCGATCCCGATCTGGTCGTGGAGGAGGTCTCCACGGGATTCTGCGGTGCGGTGATCCGCTGCGAGAAGACGGCCCAGGGTCCGACGGTGACCCTGGAGGACCGCTTCGGCAAGCACCGGGTGTTCCCGATGGAGCCGCGCGGCTTCCTGCTGGAGGGCCGGGTGGTCACGCTCGTGCGCCCGTCGGCGGCCGGTCCCGTACGCCCCACGCGTACGGCATCGGGTTCGGTCGCAGTCCCCGGGGCGCGCGCCCGGGTCGCGCGGGCGGGCCGGATCTATGTGGAGGGGCGCCACGACGCGGAGCTGGTCGAGCGGGTCTGGGGCGACGACCTGCGGATCGAGGGCGTGGTCGTCGAATACCTCGAGGGCATCGACGACCTCCCGGCCATCGTGCGCGAGTTCTCCCCCGGCCCGGACGCCAGGCTGGGCGTTCTGGTCGACCACCTGGTCCCGGGCTCCAAGGAGTCCCGGATCGCCTCCCAGGTCTCGGACGCGAACGTGCTGGTGGTCGGCCACCCCTACATCGACGTGTGGGAGGCGGTGAAACCGTCGTCCGTGGGCATCGCCGCCTGGCCGGTGGTGCCGCGCGGCCAGGACTGGAAGACGGGCGTGTGCCGCGCTCTGGGCTGGCCGGAGAACACGGGCGCGGCCTGGCAGCGAATCCTGTCCACGGTGCGCTCGTACCGGGATCTGGAACCGGCCCTGCTGGGCTCCGTGGAGCACCTGATCGACTTCGTGACGGCGCCGCCTCAATAGCCCCCTTCGCCGGCCCCCAAGCCTCTCCGGCGCCCCTCCGGCGTCCGGGGAGCGGGGGAAGCGGGGGATCCGGGGCGGAGCCCCGGTTACGGGAAGGAGCGGGCAGGGGAACAGGTCCGCCGCGGGCGCACCCGAGCCCCGTCCGGCCCCGCCCCCTCAGTCCACCAGATCCCGCACCACCGCATCCGCCAGCAACCGCCCCCGCAACGTGAGCACCGCCCGCCCCTCGCCATACGGCACCCGCTCCAGCAGCCCGTCCTCCACCGCCCGCCCCGCCGCGGCCAGCCCCGCCGGTGCCAGCAGCGACAACGGACACCCGTCCGCGAGCCGCAGCTCCAGCAGGATCCGCTCGACCCGCCGGTCCTCGGCGGAGAGGATCTCGCGCCCGGCCCCCGGCGACCGCCCCTCGGCCAGAGCCTGCGCGTACGCCCCCGGATGCTTCACGTTCCACCAGCGCACCCCGCCGACATGGCTGTGCGCCCCGGGGCCGGCGCCCCACCAGTCGGCTCCGCGCCAGTACAGCTCGTTGTGCAGGCACCGGCCCTCGGGCGTGCGGGCCCAGTTCGACACCTCGTACCAGGAGAAGCCCGCCGCGGCCATCGCCTCGTCCGCGATCAGATACCGGTCCGCATGGGCGTCGTCATCGGTCATCGGGATCTCACCGCGCCGGATCCGCCGGGCCAGCTGCGTCCCCTCCTCGACGATCAGCGCGTACGCGGACACATGGTCCGGCCCCGCGCCGATCGCCGCGTCCAGCGAGGCCCGCCAGTCGTCGTCGGACTCCCCGGGCGTGCCGTAGATCAGATCGAGGTTGACGTGCTCGAAGCCCGCCTCCCGCGCCTCGGCGACGCACGCCTCGGGCCGCCCCGGCGTATGCGTACGGTCCAGGATCTTCAGCACATGCTGCCGCGCGCTCTGCATCCCGAACGAGATCCGGTTGAAGCCGCCCTCCCGCAGCTCGGCCAGATACGCCGGATCGACGGATTCCGGGTTGGCCTCGGTGGTGATCTCGGCATCGTCGGCGAGCCCGAACTCGTCGCGGATCGCCCCCAGCATCCGTACCAGGTCTCCGGCGGCCAGCAGGGTCGGTGTGCCGCCGCCGACGAAGACCGTACGGACCGGACGCGGATCGTCACCGAGGACCTTGCGGGCCTGGCGGACCTCGCCGATCAGATGGGCCGCGTAGTTGTCCCGGGAGGCCAGCGCACCGCCGGAGCCGCGCAGCTCGGTGGCGGTGTAGGTGTTGAAGTCGCAGTAGCCGCAGCGGGTCGCGCAGTAGGGCACATGCAGGTAGAAGCCGAGCGGCCGGCCGGCGGCGCCTTCCAGGGCATGGCGGGGCAGCGCCCCGTCGTCGGGTACGGGTTCACCATCGGGCAGTACGGAAGGCATACCGCCCATTGTCACTCGCCGCCGGGGACCTCCGAGCCATGTTCATGATCACGAAGGGTCACGCACCACGGTCCGCACCGCGGCACCCGGGCCGCAGCAAGAGCCCCCGGCCGCCCCGCCGCGCCCTCACCCCGCCTGCAGCACCAGCAGCGCCAGATCGTCGTCGGGCGGCCGCTCGGCGAATTCGTGCACGGCTCGCTTGATCCGGTCCGCGATCCCGTCCGCCGACAGCCCGGCACAGTCGGCCAGCGCCCGGGCCAGACCGTCCCCGTCGTCGAACATCAGCGTCCCGGTGCGCCGCTCCGTCACACCGTCCGTGACGCACAGCAGGCTGTCGCCGGGCGCCAGCTCGAAGCTCTGGCTCTCGTACGCGACGTCGTCGAAGATTCCGAGCAGCATCTGCGGCTCGGCGGCCGGGCGCACCTCGCCGTCGGGGCGCAGCAGCAATGGCAGCGGGTGGCCGGCGCTGGCGAGGGTGCAGCGCACGCCGCCGCCGGGCAGCGGCACGAGTTCCCCGTACAGCAGGGAGAGAAAGCGGGACTGCCCGGTGTCCGCCGTCTGCTGGCCGCCCGCCGCGGCCACCATGAGCGCGGCCGCCTCGGCAGCCTCCATCGCATCGTCGAGGAGCAGCCGGTTGAGCCGGTCCAGCACTTCGCCGACACCGAAACCCTCACGGGCCAGCAGCCGCAGCCAGGGCCGGGCGAGGCCGGTGACGACGGCGGCTTCGGGGCCGCTGCCCTGTACATCGCCGAGGACGAAGCACCAGCGGTCGCCGGGGCACGGGAAGATGTCGTAGAAGTCGCCGCCGACGACGCCGTCGTCGCTGGGTTCGTACACCAGTGAGCTGGTGACGCCGGGTATGTCGGCGACCTTGCTGGGCAGCAGCGCGCGCTGCAGGATGCGGCTGATGGTGGCCTGCCGGGTGTATGCGCGGGCGGCTCCGACGGCGAGGCCGACACGGCGTACGAAGTCCTCGATCAGGGCGGTCACTTCGTCGGGAACACGTGCCGTGCCCTCCCGGCCGAGGAGTACGGCGCCGAGTGTCCGGCCGCCCGATGTGATCCGGTAGGCGAGAGCGGATCCGGCATGCCCGTCGGATTCCCCGCCGTCCTCCTCGCCGCCGGGCCACGGCATGGAGACGGGCCCGGTGCCCACCCGCTCGGGCAGCCGGATCGGGTCCTGCTCCAGCACCGTACGCAGCTGCCCGGTCTCGGCCTCGTCCCGGTGCCAGGCGCTGGCGAGCCGGGGGACGGCCGCGGGGCCGCCGTTCTCGGGCTCCAGCCAGATCGCGCACCAGTCGGCGAGTCTGGGCACCAGTAACTGTCCGGCGAGGGCCGCGACGATGTCCTCGTCGAGCTGGCCTGCGAGCAGGTCCGAGGCCTCGGCGAGGAACGAGAGCGCGCCGCGGCCGGCCCAGTCCGCGTCGTCGCGCAGGGCCCGCCGTGCGGTGGGGGCGAGCAGTTCGGCCGCCCGCAGCCCCTGCTGGAATCCGGACTCGGCCGACGGTTCGGGGAACGGGTTCCAGTCGTCGACGGGAAGCCGGGCCCAGACGGTCTTGAGGCCGGTGCGGTAGGTGATGCCCCAGCGCTCGGCGAGGGTGCCGACGAGCTGGAGCCCGCGACCGTACTCGGCGGGCTCCTCGGGGCCGGTGGGGGCATCGCCCTCCGCCTTGTCCGCTGCGTCCGTCGCGCTGCCGGCCTCCGGGCGTTCGCTGCGTACGGCACGGGCCGGGTGGTGGTCGGAGACCTCCAGCACCAGGGCCGCGGCCTCGTCCTCGGCGGCCTCCTCGAGCCGGCAGAGCAGCTCGACATTGGTCCCGGCGTGCACGACCGCGTTGGTGACCAGCTCGCTGACGACGACCGCCGCATCATCGGCCAGACGTTCGCTGAAGCCCACGGCCGCCGGCAGTCCCAGCCCGGTCCACTCGGTGAGCGCTGCCCGGACGAACCGGCGGGCGGCGGAGGGCGCGAGGAGGTTTCCGGGCAGGGACGTACGGGCGACCGGCCGCGCATCCGCATGGCCGACGGTGATACCGGGACGCTGAACGATGTCCCGCTGCAAGGGAATAGGCCCCACGGTGCAGCTCCTGACCTGTTCTCGCTCTGTCTGTCTGTTCTCGTTCTGTTCTCGCTGGGCGCCGCTGACGACACCGACAGAGTGACAGATGGACCATGCTCATAAGCAACGAGTTGCCGAAGTGAGCAGAGAAAGTGAGCAGAGAAAAACGGAAGCAGCCGCACCGTGCGGCCGGTTGGCGAGGAAGCGTATTACGCCTCGCGGGTTCCCGCGTACATGTCGTCGATGAGGGCCTTGTACTCACGCTCGACGACCGGCCGCTTCAGCTTGAGACTGGGCGTCAGCTCGCCGTGCTCGATGTCGAGATCGCGGGGCAGCAGCCGGAACTTCTTGATGGTCTGCCAGCGCTGCAGCCCCTCGTTGAGCCGCTTCACATAGCCCTCGATGAGCGCGACGGCCTGCGGGGACGCCACCACTTCGGCGTACGGTTTCCCGCCCAGGCCGTTCTCGGCGGCCCAGCCGAGGATGGTCGGCTCGTCGAGTGCGATCAGGGCGGTGCAGAAGTTACGGTCCGCGCCGTGCACCAGGATGTTGGAGACGAACGGGCAGACCGCCTTGAACTGTCCCTCGACCTCCGCCGGGGCGATGTACTTGCCGCCGGAGGTCTTGATCAGGTCCTTCTTGCGGTCGGTGATCCGGAGGTAGCCGTCCACGGACAGCTCGCCGATGTCGCCGGTGTGGAACCAGCCGTCCGCCTCCAGCACCTCGGCGGTCTTCTCCGGGAGCCCTTGGTAGCCCTGCATCACGCCGGGGCCGCGCAGCAGGATCTCACCGTCGTCGGCGATCCGTACCTCGGTGCCGGGGAGCGGCTTGCCTACGGTGCCGGTGCGGTAGGCCTCGCCCGGGTTGACGAAGGAGGCGGCGCTGGTCTCGGTGAGGCCGTAGCCCTCCAGGATGTGGATACCGGCGCCCGCGAAGAAGTAGCCGATGTCGGGGGCGAGCGCCGCGGAGCCGGAGACACAGGCGCGCAGCCGGCCGCCGAAGGCCTCGCGGATCTTGGCGAAGACGAGGGCGTCGGCGACCTTGTGCTTGGCACCGAGCGCGAACGGGACGGAGGCCGTGCCGGTGCGCCGGAAGTTGTCCTGCGAGACCGTCGCGTACTCGCGGGCGACCCCGACCGCCCACTGGAAGATCTTGTACTTGGCCCCGCCACCGGCCCGCGCCTTGGCGGCGACACCGTTGTAGACCTTTTCGAAGATACGGGGGACGGCGGCCATGTACGTCGGCTGGACCACCGGAAGATTCTCGATGATCTTGTCGACCCGGCCGTCGACGGCGGTGACGTGGCCGACCTCGATCTGGCCGGAGGTGAGTACCTTGCCGAAGACGTGCGCGAGCGGCAGCCAGAGGTACTGGACGTCGTCCTCGGTGATCAGGCCGGTCGCCACGGTGGCCTTGGCCATGTACGACCAGTTGTCGTGCGGCAGGCGTACGCCCTTGGGGCGGCCGGTGGTGCCCGAGGTGTAGATCAGGGTGGCCAGCTGGTCGGCCGTGATGGCGGCGACCCGCTCCTTGACCGCGTCGGGGTTCTTCGCCAGGTGCTCGGCGCCGCGGGCCTCCAGATCGGCAAGGGTGAGCACCCAGCCCTCGGGGTCGCCCTCGGCGGGTCCGGCGCCCTCGGGGTCGATGACGACGACATGGGCGAGGTTCGGCAGCTCGGCGCGGCGCTCGCGGGCCTTGGCCAGCTGGCCGGCGTCCTCGGCGATCAGGACCCGGCTCTCGGAGTCCGAGAGGATGAACGCCGACTCCGCGGCGTTGGTCGACGGGTAGATGGTCGTGGTGGCGGCGCCCGCACACATCACACCGAGGTCGACGAGGATCCATTCCACTCGCGTGCCGGCGGCGAGCGCGATCCGCTCCTCCGGCTGCACACCCAGCCCGATCAGCCCTGCTGCGACGGAGTACACCCGCTCGGCGGCCTGTGCCCAGCTCAGCGACTTCCACTCATCGGGTCCCTCGCCGGTGGCCGCAGGGACGGGGTAGCGGTAGGCCTCCCCGTCCGGGGTGGCCGCCACGCGGTCGATGAAGAGGTTCGCCACGGAGGGCGGTCGGTTCTCGATCAAGGTCTGTGTGTCGCTCACGACATCCTCCGGGCCTGCGGCAGTGCTTCACGACCGGCTGCTGATTGCTGCTTGTTCCTACGTGTGTTCCCGCGCACCCCGTGCGCTTGGTCCTGCGGTGCTTGTCCTGTTGCTTGTCCTGCGGCGCCCGGTCCCGCTTGTTTAACTCGCGAGTAACTACGAGGCCGTGATCAGGGTAGAGCGCCTGCGTCCGCCGCGTAAGAGGCAATGGGCCGCCGCTTCATAACGAACGGGCCCCTGTGTCGCGGTGCGCTGCGACACAGGGGCCCGTTGGGCTACCACCGGGTAGGGGCGGACGGAGCCGGGTTGACGGCCGGGCGGGAGTTGCTTCTCGTCCCTGCGGCGGAAGCTACTTCTTGGCCTTGCCCTCCCCGCCCGACTCGTCCGTCGACAGCACGGCGATGAAGGCCTCCTGCGGCACCTCCACATTGCCGACCATCTTCATCCGCTTCTTGCCTTCCTTCTGCTTCTCCAGCAGCTTCCGCTTACGGGAGATGTCACCGCCGTAGCACTTGGCGAGGACGTCCTTGCGGATGGCGCGGACGGTCTCGCGGGCGATGACCCGGGAGCCGATGGCGGCCTGGATCGGCACCTCGAAGTTCTGCCGCGGGATCAGCTCGCGCAGCTTGGCGACGAGCCGCACGCCGTACGCGTACGCCTTGTCCTTGTGCGTGACCGCGGAGAACGCGTCGACCTTGTCGCCGTGCAGCAGGATGTCGACCTTGACGAGCTGGGCGGACTGCTCGCCGGTGGGCTCGTAGTCGAGGGAGGCGTAACCCCGCGTCTTGGACTTCAGCTGGTCGAAGAAGTCGAAGACGATCTCGGCGAGCGGCAGGGTGTAGCGGATCTCGACCCGGTCCTCGGAGAGGTAGTCCATGCCGAGCAGGGTGCCGCGCCGGTTCTGGCAGAGCTCCATGATCGCGCCGATGAACTCGCTGGGGGCCAGGACCGTGGCACGCACGACGGGCTCGTGCACCTTGTCGATCTTGCCCTCGGGGAATTCGCTCGGGTTGGTGACGGTGTGCTCGGTGCCGTCCTCCATCTCGACGCGGTAGACCACGTTGGGCGCGGTGGCGATGAGTTCGAGACCGAACTCGCGCTCCAGCCGCTCGCGGATCACATCGAGGTGGAGCAGACCGAGGAAGCCGACGCGGAAGCCGAAGCCGAGCGCGGCAGAGGTCTCCGGCTCGTAGACCAGGGCGGCGTCGTTGAGCTGAAGCTTGTCGAGCGCCTCGCGCAGGTCCGGGTAGTCCGAGCCGTCCAGCGGGTACAGGCCCGAGAACACCATCGGCTTGGGGTCCTTGTAGCCGCCCAGCGCCTCGGTCGCGCCCTTGTTCAGGGAGGTGATGGTGTCACCGACCTTGGACTGCCGGACGTCCTTCACACCGGTGATGATGTAGCCCACTTCGCCCACACCGAGGCCGTCGGCCGGGGTCATCTCCGGGGAGGAGACCCCGATCTCCAGCAGCTCGTGGGTGGCGCCGGTGGACATCATCCTGATGCGCTCGCGCTTGTTGAGCTGACCGTCGACGACACGGACGTACGTGACGACGCCCCGGTACGAGTCGTAGACCGAGTCGAAGATCATCGCGCGGGCGGGGGCGTCGGCCTGGCCGATCGGGGCCGGGACGTCCTTGACCACCCGGTCGAGCAGTGCATCCACGCCGACACCGGTCTTCGCGGAGACCTTGAGCACGTCCTCCGGCTGGCAGCCGATGAGGTTGGCGAGCTCCTCGGAGAACTTCTCGGGCTGTGCGGCCGGCAGGTCGATCTTGTTGAGCACCGGGACGATGGTGAGGTCGTTCTCCATCGCCAGGTAGAGGTTGGCCAGCGTCTGGGCCTCGATGCCCTGCGCGGCGTCGACCAGCAGGACCGTGCCCTCGCAGGCGGCGAGCGAGCGGGAGACCTCGTAGGTGAAGTCCACGTGGCCCGGGGTGTCGATCATGTTGAGGACATGGGTGCGGCCCTGGTCCTCGCCCGTGTTGGGCGCCCAGGGCAGACGTACCGCCTGGGACTTGATGGTGATGCCGCGCTCGCGCTCGATGTCCATCCGGTCGAGGTACTGAGCGCGCATCTGCCGCTGGTCGACCACGCCCGTCAGCTGAAGCATCCGGTCGGCAAGGGTCGACTTGCCGTGGTCGATGTGCGCGATGATGCAGAAGTTGCGGATCAGCGCCGGGTCGGTACGGCTCGGCTCGGGCACGTGGATAGGAGTCGCGGGCACGCAGGGTCCTGATTCTTGAGACGCCGAACGCCGTGTCTCGGGTCGATGTCGGGTCGGTCGGATCGATACGTAGCCTCCATCGTCCCATGGTTGCGGGGCGAAGACCGGTTTGGGCCGGTCGGAGTGGGGCTGGTACCGTTGACAGCTGTGCCTCGCGACTCTCTCAGGCCGTGGGGCGCACATCGAAGATCCAACGAACCTGAAAAGGCTCTTTCGTGGCGAACATCAAGTCCCAGATCAAGCGGAACAAGACGAACGAGAAGGCGCGCCTGCGCAACAAGGCCGTCAAGTCCTCGCTCAAGACCGCTATCCGCAAGGCCCGTGAGGCTGCCGTCGCCGGTGACGTCGAGAAGGCCACCACGGC
Source organism: Streptomyces sp. NPDC058239 (assembly GCF_042882185.1). Lineage (NCBI taxonomy): Bacteria > Bacillati > Actinomycetota > Actinomycetes > Kitasatosporales > Streptomycetaceae > Streptomyces > Streptomyces sp. NPDC058239. Next base: position 77,232 of record NZ_JBHVWS010000026.1, on the reverse strand, counting down.
CGCTCGCGACGCCTCCCGCGCGCTCGACAAGGCCGCCTCGAAGGGTGTCATCCACAAGAACGCCGCCGCCAACAAGAAGTCGGCGCTGGCCTCCAAGGTTGCCTCCCTCCAGGGCTGAGCCTTCTGATGTAACCGCCGGAACGGACCAGCGGGCCCTCTCTCCCGCCCCTGCCCGGCCCCCGCGCCGCACACCGAACCTGCGTTCGCCACGCGGGTGCGGCGCACCAAGCGTGAACCGAAGGCCCCGGCCCCGCTCTCCCCAGAGCGAGGCCGGGGCCTTCGGCGTACCCGCGCTTCGGGCCTGTCCGGTTTTGAGCTCGTCCGTCGTGTCAGCCCGTCCGGCACTTGAGGGCAGAGCAGCCGCCGGACGAACCCGGCGCCCTCGCCCGCCCGGCTACCGCCCCGACCGCGCCGCCCGCGCCACCGCGACCACGGCCTTCTCCAGCGCGTACTCCGGATCGTCGCCGCCCCCCTTGACGCCCGCGTCCGCATCCGCGACCGCCCGCAGCGCCACCGCCACGCCGTCCGGCGTCCACCCACGCATCTGCTGGCGCACCCGGTCGATCTTCCACGGCGGCATGCCCAGCTCGCGGGCGAGGTCCGCGGGCCGCCCTCCGCGCGCCGAGGACAGCTTTCCGATCGCCCGTACGCCCTGTGCCAGCGCGCTGGTGATCAGCACGGGCGCCACCCCGGTCGACAGCGACCAGCGCAACGCCTCGAGCGCCTCCGCAGCCCGTCCCTCCACTGCACGGTCGGCAACCGTGAAACTCGATGCCTCCGCACGGCCCGTGTAGTAGCGGGCGACGACCGCCTCGTCGATCGTGCCCTCGACGTCCGCGACGAGCTGCGAAGCCGCACTCGCCAGCTCCCGCAGATCGCTGCCGATGGAGTCGACCAGCGCCTGGCACGCCTCGGGCGTCGCCGAGCGCCCCAGCGCCCGGAACTCCGACCGCACGAACGAGAGCCGCTCGGCCGGCTTGGTCGTCCTGGGACACGCGACCTCCCGCGCCCCGGCCTTGCGCGCCGCATCCAGCAGGCCCTTGCCCTTGGCTCCGCCCGCATGCAGCAGAACGAGGGTGATCTCCTCGACCGGATCGCCGAGGTACGCCTTGACGTCCTTGATCGTGTCGGCGGAGAGATCCTGCGCATTGCGCACGATCACCACCTTGCGCTCGGCGAAGAGCGACGGGCTCGTCAGCTCGGCAAGGGTGCCGGGCTGGAGCTGATCGGAGGTGAGATCGCGGACATCCGTGTCGGGGTCGGAGGCACGGGCCGCCGCCACCACCTGTTGTACGGCGCGGTCGAGGAGCAGGTCCTCCTGGCCCACGGCGAGCGTGAGGGGGGCGAGCGGATCGTCGGTGGAATTCCTTCTGGTGGCCATCGCCGTCCAGCATCCCACGCGCCACTGACAACCCCGTCGCCGGAGCAACGGCGTACACCGTACGGGAGAATGGGCAGGTGAGCGATGTGAGACATGTGCTGGTGCTGCCGGACCGCGATGCCGCGGAGGAGGTGGCCGCGGAACTCGGCGACCGCTTCGGGGTCGCCGAGGAACCCCAGCTCGTACGCGATGCACTGGCCGGCGAGGACGATGCCGAGGACGCCCAGTGGCTGGTGGTCGTGGAGGACCCGTCGGGGCGGCTGGACTCCTCGGCGCTCGATGCGTTCGCCGCGGAGTACGAGGGGTGGCTCGAAGCGCCCTAGGAGGGCGCCAGGGCACCCAGGGGCTCACCCCTTGGGGACGATCTGGATGTCCATGTCGATGGAGATGCTGGAGCCGACGGCCGCGATGCCGCGGGCCAGCATGGTCTGCCAGGTGAGGGTGAAGTCCTCGCGGTGCAGCTCCGTGGTGGCCCGGCAGGCGGCGCGGGTCTCGCCCTCCAAGCCGTTGCCCACGCCGAGGTACTGGGTGTCCAGCGTGACCGTACGGCTGACGCCGTGCAGTGTGAGCGCGCCGGTCACACCCCAGCGGGTGCCGCCGCGGTGGACGAAGCGGTCGCTGTAGAACTCCAGCGTCGGATAGCGCCCGACGTCGAGGAAGTCGCTGGAGCGCAGATGGTCATCGCGCATCTGGACGTTCGTGTCGATCGACGCGGCATCGATGATCACATGCATGGCCGAGTCCTCCATGCGGTCGGCGATCCGGACAGCACCGGCGAAGGTGTTGAACCGGCCGTGGATGCGCGCCATGCCGATGTGCCGGGCCGTGAAGCCGATCTGCGAGTGCATCGGCTCGACCGCCCACTCGCCGGGGTCGGGCAGCTGCGGGGGCGCGGACAGTTGCAGGGTCACATCGCCGAGGCTCGCATGGCCTCCCTCGACGACCGTGGCCGCGCCGTGGAACGGGGTGAAGCCCTCAGCCGTGACGGCCAGTCGGTATTCGCCGGCCGGGACGGTCGCGAGGACATTGCCGTACGGGTCCGTCTCACCGCCGAAGACCTTACGGCCCACGCTGTCCGTGACAACGAACTCGGCCTGCTGCACGACCTCGTTGACGGGGTCGAGCACTCGGCAATTGAGCACTCCGGCAGTGCGCGGCACCTCGATTCCCGTGAGGGCGTTGCCGCGCGCGACACCCGTCGCTCCCCTGCTTCCCAGCCAACGGCCGAACATCTTCTACCTACCCCCCGGGGGCGATTCACCTTGGGGCCTGACGGCTGGACGTCCTCGTCGGAGCAGCGGCCCACCGACGAGCATGCATTCGATCACCATTGTGGCGTTCGAGGCAAACAGAGCAGCTCGCAATGGCTTGGGTAGAGGTGTTACCGAAGGTCCGAATTGGACGTTCCGCGTGTGCGCGACGCTCATTCCGTGCGCGTCACTCATTCGGACAGTGCTCATGACTGACCCACCGCCCGCAGCCCGGACCCGGCACCCGTCACGGCGATCGCGCCGTCCGTGTCCGTGCGCAGCACCACCGCGCCGCCGGCTCTGAGCGCATCGACGGTGCGCGCGGCCGGGTGACCGTACGGGTTGTCCCTGCCCACGCTCACCAGGGCGAGTCTCGGGTGCGCGCTGCGCAGCAGAGCGGGGTCCTGGTGAGCGGAGCCGTGATGGGCAACCTTGAGAACGTCCACCCGTGGCAGCGCGGGATACCTGCGCAACACCCCCTGCTGGGCCGGAGGTTCGAGGTCGCCCAGGAGCAACAGGGTCAGCCCGCCCGACCGGACGTACAGGGTGACACTGGCGTCATTCGGCTCCTGCGGTACGGGCCCGGCCCCGGGGACCGCCGATGCACCACCCGCCCCCGTGCCGCCCGCCGGCCAGAGGACCCGCCAGTCGAGCGGCCCGATCCGACGGCGTTCACCGGGGACGGCCCGCACCAGGGGGACGCCCGACGCGGCAGCCGCTCTCCGTACGAACGCGACCTGGTCCGACGGTTCGTCCAGGCTCGTCGTCTGGATCGCCCCCACCGCTCTGCCCCGCAGCACACCGGGCAACCCCCGTACATGGTCCGCGTGGAAGTGCGTGAGGATCAGGAGCGGTACCTCGGTGATGCCCAGGTCGCGCAGGCACCGGTCGGCGAGCCGGGGATCGGGACCGGTGTCGACGACCACACCCGCGCCGTCCCCCGCGGCCAGCACCAGGGCGTCGCCCTGCCCGACGTCGCACATCGCGAACGCCCAGTCCGGCGGCGGCCATCCGGTCAGCACCCGGGTGAGCGGCACCGGGCGCAGCACCGCAATGATCAGCAGCAGCGCGGCGGCCGAACAGACCCAGGGGTGGCGCACGATACGACGGGCGAACAGCACCACCAGAACTGTCAGCGCGGTCAGCAGCAGCGCGCCCTTCCCACCGTCGGGCCAGTCGATCTCTGCCCCGGGCAGGGCCGCCCCGGTTCGGGCCACCGAGGCGATCCACCCGGTCGGCCAACCCGCGATCCGGGCGAGCAGCTCTGCCACCGGCATGGCCACCGGTGCCAGGGCGAGCGCGGCGAACCCGAGGACCGTGGCCGGCGCCACCGCGAACTCGGCCAGCAGATTGCACGGGATCGCCACCAGACTGACCCGGGAGGCGAGCAGCACGACGACCGGTGCGCACACCGCCTGCGCCGCGGCGGCCGCGGCCAGTGCCTCCGCGAGCCTGGCCGGAACCCGGCGCCGTTGCAGCGCGTCGCTCCACTTCGGGGCGATGGTGAGCAGGGCGCCGGTGGCCAGGACGGAGAGGACGAAGCCGTAACTGCGCGCCATCCACGGGTCGTACAGCACCAGCAGCAGAACCGCGGCGGCCAGCGCGGGGATCAGTGATCTGCGGCGCCCCGTGCCGATGGCGAGCAGGGTGATCAGTCCGCAGGCCGCGGACCGCAGTACGCTCGGCTCGGGGCGGCAGACGATGACGAAGGCGAGTGTGAGCCCGCCGCCGAGCAACGCCGTCATTCTCAGCGAGATCCCCAACCGGGGCGCCAGACCGCGGCGTTCGACGCGCGACGCCGTGCCCGGTGGTCCGATCAGGATGACGAGCAGGATCGCGAGGTTGGCACCGGAGACCGCCATCAGGTGGGTGAGGTCGGCTGCCTGGAAGGCATCGTGCAGTTCGGGGGTGACCCGTGAGGTGTCGCCGACCACGAGGCCCGGCAGAAGCGCCCGCGCATCGGGATCCAGCCGCTCGGTCGCCTGCCGCAGACCGCCACGCAGAGCACCCGCCGTGCGCTGGAGACGGGAAGGTGGTCCGGTGATGCGGGGCGGGCCTTTGCCCTCGGGTCGCAGTACGGCGGCATGGCGCTCCCCTTCATGCATCGGTGGCGCCAGTCGGCCGCCGATGCGCAGTTGCGTGGAAGGAAGCAACCGCTGCCACCGGGCCATCGATCCGCCGGGCGAGACGATCAGCAGCACCGGCGTACGCAGCCGGGTGACCGTACCGTCGGGTCCGGTCAGCCACGTGATCTCGGCGTCCATGAGGAGCGAAGCGGGCGTGCTGTGATCGCCGCTCACCCGGGGCCGGGTCTGCCGGGCGTCGGACGTCACCGTCACCTCCGCCTCGACCCTCGCGAACCGCTGGGCCAGCCCATGGACCGGCCCCTGCCGTACGTCCGCGCCGTGCAACCCGGCCGACGCAGCCCCGGCCGCCGCACAGAGCAGCGCCGCAGCAGTGGCGGTCGCGGTGGTGTACGGCGATCGCCGGTTGCGCACCGCGCTCCCGTCGTCTGTCGCCCCTCCCACGGCGTCGGCCGACAGCCTGCGCCTCGCACGGGCCGCCGATACTCCCGGCATCGCCAGGAGCACCATGGCTGCGCCGATGCAGAGCATCACGCCAGCCGTCGTCCACCGCCCCGGCGCACTGAGCGCGAGCGCCGCTCCGGCGCAGGCCGCCATGGCCGGCGGGACCAGCCGGAGGTCGACCGGGCCTTCCTGCCGCGGGTCGGAGACACCCAGCCTCCGGCCCGAGGCCGCATGGACGTCCCGGGGGTTCACGGCCCCACCAGCGGTTGGAGGTCGGCGAACCGGCGGTCACCGATCCCGTTGACCTCGCGGAGCTCGTCGACGGAACGGAAACCGCCGTGCTGTGTGCGGTAGTCGACGATGTGCTGGGCGAGAACCGGGCCGACACCAGGCAGGGTGTCCAGTTGTTCGACGGTCGCGCGGTTGAGGCTGACCGGTCCGGTCGTGGGGCTGCCACTGCCGCCCGGAGCGGCTCCTCCCGCACTGCCGGCGACAGGAGGACCGGGCGGGGCGCCCACCACGATCTGCTCACCGTCCATGAGCAACCGCGCCCGGTTGATCCCGGTGAGGTCGACACCCGGCCGGGCTCCGCCCGCTGCACGCAGCGCATCGGCGACCCTTGCGCCGGACGGCAGTTGATGGATCCCCGGCCTTCGCACCTTCCCGCTCACATCGACCACGATGTGCCCGCCCGGCCCCGCAGCCGGTGGCGGCCCCGGTGACGGCTCGGGCACTCCGGCACCGTCCGCCACCGGGCCCGAAGTCCTGGCGTGTACAGCCTCGTTGACCGGATCAGGAGCGCGTACGGAGTGGGGGCGCGCGGACCAGAAATGCACCGCGGCGAAGACCGCGGCCGCGATCAGGACAACGGCCAGTGCGGCAAGGGTCCTTGGCTCCAAACCACATCTGAGCTGCAGCCACACCGGAATCCGCTCCCGCAGTGCAGGAACCAGCCTCTCCCACCGCCCCGGCACCCTGGATACCTGCGCCGGGGTCGAGGGCGAGGCCGGGGTCGGGGTCGAGGGCGAGGCCGGGGCCGGCGCAGGAGCGCTGGCCGGAGCGGCACTTGGCGTCGAGGGTGTGCCCGGGGCCGAGACCTGAACAGGAGCCGAGGCCACCCCCAGCACAGGCCGCGCGACCCGTCCGCCGTACGCACCTCCCATGAGGGCGTCCGCCCGACGGCGCGAAGCCGCCGCTACGACGTCAGCACGCCCGCGCGACGACCGTCGCCGTCCGGGTCCGAGGCCGGGACCGCCACGGGCGCGCCCGTCCGAGGCCGGGGCGCGGCCGGGGCCGCTGCCGCTTCCGCTGGTTGCACGATGTGATCGGGGAGCCATGTCTCACGACGGTAGGCACATCCGTCCGAACCCGCTGAGCAGGCCCAATTTCGGTGGACAACCGACCAGTTGTGGATAACTCGACCACCCCGAGGAATGACGTCGGTGAACCGGCTTCAGCGCGGCGAAACCACTGCCCCGAGCAGACCGGGCCCGGTGTGCGCACCGATCACCGCGCCCACCTCGCTGACATGCAGATCGACCAGACCCGGCACCCGCTCACGCAGTCTCTCGGCGAGCCGCTCGGCCCGCTCGGGTGCCGCCAGGTGATGCACGGCGATGTCCACCCGGCTGCTGCCCGCCCGTTCCGCGACGATCTCCTCCAGACGCGCGATCGCCTTCGAGGCGGTCCGTACCTTCTCCAGCAGTTCGATACGGCCGCCGTCCAGCTGGAGCAGCGGCTTCACGGCGAGCGCCGATCCCAGCAGAGCCTGCGCGGCACCGATACGACCGCCGCGGCGCAGATAGTCCAGCGTGTCGACGTAGAAGTACGCGGAGGTGCCCGCTGCCCGCTTCTCCGCGGCTGCGACGGCCTCGTCCAGGCTTCCGCCCGCCTCTGCCGTCTCCGCCGCCGCCAGGGCGCAGAATCCGAGGGCCATGGCGACCATCCCGGTGTCCACCACCCGTACGGGAACCGGTGCGTCCTTCGCTGCGAGCAGAGCCGCGTCGTACGTACCCGAGATCTCGGCCGAGAGGTGCAGCGAGACGATGCCGGTGGCTCCGGCCCCGGCCACCGCCCGGTACGCGGCGGCGAAGACCTCGGGGCTGGGCCGGGAAGTCGTGACGGGGCGACGCTTCTGGAGCGCCACCGCGAGGGAACGGGCCGAGATCTCGGTGCCGTCCTCCAGAGCCTGATCACCGAGGACGACGGTCAGCGGCACCGCGGTGATGCCGTGCCGCTCCATCGCCTCGGGCGGCAGGTAGGCCGTGGAATCGGTGATGATCGCGACATGGCGGGACATGAGCGGGAGGTTACCTGGCGAGCCTGCGGCTCGGCAGTCCGACCCCGACCGAATGATCGCTCCCGATCGCTTCGGACCGCTTCCTGTCACCGCCGGTCATCGGACGCCGCACCGCCGTTCACCGAACGCCTCAGTTCGTCGTTTCGGGCCGAGCTGCCTTCTGCCACGGGTATTCGGTCTGCCGTCGCGGGTCCGGAGCAGTGATCGCCTGTGCCACATCATCGGCCGGCCCACCCCCCTGACCTTGCCGCTGCCCCTGGCCGCGCCCGTCACCCTGCGGCTCACCCTGCCCGCGGACCGGCTCGTCCGGCTCCACCGTCCAGTGCCGCAGCGCCCCGGCCTCCACATCGATCTGCGCATTCAGCGCGTCCAGATCGTCGTCGGTGAACTGCCGCGCCCGGTCCCGCGCGGCCCACCGCAGCGAATCCGCAGAGTGTGTGATCCGCTCCGTACGCTGCTTCAGTCCCGGCAGCATCGAGGCGACCGTCGCCCGGTCGGGCTCGCGCTCCAGTTTCTTCAGCTCGTCGTCCAGCTCGCGCCCGTGCACACTCAGCCGCTGGAAGAGGCCCAGCGACTCCGAGAGCGACGCATCCTCGACGGCTCCCGACTGCAACGCCTCCTGCGTGGCCCGCATGGATGTGCGCAGCGCGAGCCGCAGCTGTGCCAGCTCTCCGCCCACACCTGCCTGGCCGTAGCTCTTCGCCCGCAGCGTGGTGTCCTCGACGGTGCGGCGCGCCTGGGTGATCGTACGGTCGACACCCCGCTTCGCCGCGCCGATGGCCTTGACGCCCGCGTACACGCCCAGGGCCACGAAGGCGAAAAAGAGCAACCCCAGAATCAGGATCACGGCTTCCATGAGCGCCCCTCGGATGTCGTTTCGGCTGCCGGGTGCCGGCCCCTCCACCGTAAACGGAAAGGGCAGGCCGAGGGTTCCTTCGGAACCCCCAACCTGCCCGTAGGGGAACGCCCCCACACCGCCGTACAGCAATCAGCGGTTACGCGACGACAGTCACACGGGGACGATGAGCACCCCCGCGCGGGACGATCAGCGGCGTCACGCCGGGACGATATTGACCAGCTTCGGCGCGCGCACGATGACCTTGCGGATGCCCGCGCCGTCCAGCGCCGCGACCACGGCCGGGTCGGCCAGGGCCAGTGCTTCCAGCTCCTCGTCCGCGATCGACGGGGAGATCTCCAGGCGTGCCTTGACCTTGCCCTTGACCTGAACGACGCAGGTCACGGTCTCGTCCACGACGTACGCCGGGTCGGCGACCGGGAAGTCCTGGTGCACGACCGACTCGGTGTGGCCCAGCCGGCGCCACAGCTCCTCGGCGATGTGCGGCGCCAGCGGCGCCACCAGCAGCACCAGCGACTCGGCGACACTCCGGGACAGCGGGCCGCCCGCCTTGGTCAGGTGGTTGTTCAGCTCGGTGACCTTGGCGATGGCCGTGTTGAAGCGCATCCCGGCCATGTCCTGGCCGACTCCGTCGATCGCCTTGTGCAGCGCCCGCAGCGCCTCCTCGTCCGGCTCCGTGTCGACGACGGTGACCTCACCGGTCTCCTCGTCCACGACGTTGCGCCACAGCCGCTGCAGCAGCCGGTACTGACCGACGACGGCACGCGTGTCCCACGGCCGCGACACGTCCAGGGGACCCATCGCCATCTCGTACAGGCGCAGCGTGTCGGCACCGTACTCGGCGCAGATCTCGTCCGGCGTGACAGCGTTCTTCAGGGACTTGCCCATCTTGCCCAGGACGCGGCTGACCTTCTCGCCCTGGTAGTAGAACTTTCCGTCCCGCTCCTCGACCTCGGCCGCCGGGACCGCGATGCCGCGGCTGTCCCGGTAGACGAACGCCTGGATCATGCCCTGGTTGTACAGCTTGTGGAACGGCTCGGCGGACGAGATGTGCCCCAGGTCATGCAGCACCTTGGACCAGAAGCGGGCGTACAGCAGGTGCAGTACGGCGTGCTCGGCACCGCCGACGTACAGGTCGACACCACCGGTCGGCTGCCCCTCGCGCGGGCCCATCCAGTACTGCTCGATCGCCGGGTCGACCAGCTGTCCGTCGTTGTTCGGGTCCAGGTAGCGCAGCTCGTACCAGCAGGAGCCCGCCCAGTTCGGCATGGTGTTGGTCTCGCGGCGGTACTTCTTCGGGCCGTTGCCGTCGCCCAGGTCCAGGGTGACGTTGACCCAGTCGGCGTTCCGGGACAGCGGGGTCTCGGGCTGGGTATCGGCGTCCTCGGGGTCGAAGGTGCGCGGCGAGTAGTCGTCGACCTCAGGCAGCTCCAGGGGCAGCATCGACTCGGGCAGCGGGTGGGCGATGCCGTCCTCGTCGTAGACGATCGGGAAGGGCTCGCCCCAGTAGCGCTGGCGGCTGAACAGCCAGTCGCGCAGCCGGAAGTTGACGGTGCCCTCACCGACGCCGTGCGCCTTCAGCCACTCGGTGATCTTCGCCTTGGCGTCGACGACGCCCAGACCGTCCAGCGAGATCTCGTCATTGGCGGAGTTGACCAGCTTCGCTTCGTACGAGCCGAAGGCGTCGTCCCACGTCGAGGGGTCCGTGCCGCGGTCGTCCGACGGCTCGACGACACAGCGCATCGGCAGCTCGAAGGCGCGCGCGAAGGCGAAGTCGCGCGCATCGTGCGCCGGTACGGCCATGATCGCGCCGGTGCCGTAACCCATCAGGACGTAGTCGGCGATGAAGACCGGCACCTTCTCGCCGCTGACCGGGTTGGTCGCGAACGCACCGGTGAAGACACCGGTCTTGTCCTTGGCCTCGGCCTGACGCTCCACGTCGGACTTGGCGGCGGCCAGCTTGCGGTACGCGGTGACGGCCTCGGCCGGGGACGCGTGCCCGCCGGTCCACACCGGGTGGGTGCCTTCGGGCCAGGCCGCCGGAATGATCCGCTCGACCAGCTCGTGCTCGGGCGCCAGCACCATGTAGGTGGCACCGAACAGGGTGTCCTGGCGGGTGGTGAAGACGGTGATGTCGCCCGCACCGTCGACCGGGAAGTCGACGCGTGCGCCTTCGGAACGCCCGATCCAGTTGCGCTGCTGCAGCTTGATGGCCTCGGGCCAGTCCAGCCCGTCCAGGTCGTTCAGCAGCCGGTCGGCGTAGGCGGTGATGCGCATGTTCCACTGGCGCAGCTTGGCCTTGAAGACGGGGAAGTTGCCGCGCTCGGAGCGGCCGTCGGCCGTCACCTCTTCATTGGCCAGTACGGTGCCCAGGCCCGGCGACCAGTTGACCGGCGCGTCGGAGGCGTACGCCAGGCGGTACTCACTCAGGACGTCCGCGCGCTCGGCGGCGCTCAGCGCGCTCCAGTCACGGCCGTCCGGGGTGGGACGCGAACCGCTCTCGAACTGTGCGACCAGCTCGGCGATCGGGCGGGCCCGGTCGGCCTCGGTGTCGTACCAGGAGTTGAAGATCTGCAGGAAGATCCACTGTGTCCACTTGTAGTACTCCGACTCGATCGTGGCGAACGAGCGGCGCTTGTCGTGGCCCAGGCCCAGCCGGCGCAGCTGGGCAGTCATGTTCTCGATGTTGGCCTCGGTGGAGACCCGCGGGTGCGTGCCGGTCTGCACGGCGTACTGCTCCGCGGGCAGGCCGAAGGCGTCGAAGCCCAGGGTGTGCAGCACGTTGTGCCCGGTCATCCGCTGGTGGCGGGCGAAGACATCGGTGGCGATGTAGCCCAGCGGGTGACCGACGTGCAGGCCCGCACCCGAGGGGTACGGGAACATGTCCATGATGAACTTCTTCGGCTTGGCGGCCAGTTCCGGATTGCCCGCCAGGTCACCGGTCGGATTCGGCGCCTCGTACGTGCCCTCGGCGTCCCAGAAGTCCTGCCAGCGTGCCTCGATGTCGGCGGCCATCGCCGCCGTGTAGCGGTGCGGCGCAGCCGTCTCGGCTGCGGAATTCGTCTCGCTCATGATCCTCAAAGCTCCATCGATCGTCATCTGCCGGCGCCCACGTCTACGGACACGCGTCTACGGAAACGAAAAATCCCCTCGCACAGGAGGGGACGCCGCGCCGATTCCGACCAGGCATTCTCACCGGTCGGGACTGATCAGCGCGGCTCGCTAAGCAGAAGGCGTACGGCACGCATGGCGTCAGGGTACCGCACGGGCCCGGAACCGGTCCGGGCACGGCCGGTCCGTGGACGGGACGGGGGAGCGACCGCACGACGGAACGTCCGGGAAGCGGGGGTTACTCCGCGTACCGCCCTGTACCGGGGCAACCGATCAAAGCCCGTACTGGCCGGTATGGAGCGACTTAGCATGCCGCAACGGGACCGCTTTGCCGAACTATTCGGAGTCGCCCCCCATGAACCCTCATCGCAAGATCCGCTCATCCCCCACCATGAGCCCGGGCATGAGCCGCCCCATGCAGGGCGGACTGACCGTCGCCGTGCTGGTTCTCATCCCTCTGCTCGCCGTCGCAGGGAGCGACGACTTGCGCGCCGCACTCGACTTCACGACCGGCGTCCTCTCACTGGTCTCGCTCACCGCCGCGGTGGGCTGGGGTCTGCTGGCCACCGACCGGCTGTTCCTTTCCTCGCGGCAGCGGCTGCTCGCTCAGGGCGTGCACCGGGCCGCCGCCGCTGCCTCGCTCGGCTTCCTGCTGCTCCATGTCGCCGTGAAGGTCGCGCTCGGGCATGTGGCGCTGATCGGTGCGCTCATACCGTTCGGCCTCGGTGTGCGCGGGACAGCTGGGCTGATCGGTTTCGGCTCGCTGGCCGGGCTGTTGATGGTGGTCGCCGCCGCGACCGGCGCACTGCGCAGTGCTTTTGCGGCCCCCGGCAGGATCGCGGGCCGCTGGCGTGCTCTGCATGCGCTGTCCTATCCGGCGTGGTGCGCGGCATTGGTGCACGGCCTGTACGCGGGCCGGCCGCCGGCGACCTGGGTCGTGGTGATGTACAGCCTTTGCCTCCTCGCGGTGGCCGTCGCCCTGTGCCTGCGCCTGCTCCCGCCCTCGGCCAAGCGCCGGATCACCGGCCTGATCACCGCTCTGATCAAGCCGGACACTTCCCCCGCCGTACCGGTACCGGTGGTACGTGCGGCAGCGCTTCCCGCAATGGAGGACGTACGTCCGCTCGTCGCAGGGGCGAGCCCGGAGGCGCCGGGCCGCGACGTGTTCGGCCGGGGGCTGCGCGGCACCCCGTTGCCATCGTCCTTCGAACGCCCCCGTACTGCCCTCTTTGCTCCTGCCCCGCCGTTGTACGAGGCCCCGCCACGCAGCTCCGACCGCCTCCCGACGGGCCCGGCCACCTGTACGGAAACGGATGCGGACACAGTTGCGGCAGGCTCCGGCGCATCCGCCGACCCCTGGGGTCCCGGACCCGGGATCGCCGCCGCCTACCGTGCGGTCTCACTGGCCGCCGAACCCCCGGTTCCGGCCCCCGGGCAGAGCCCGCAGCAATCGGCAGGCCGGTGGCCCACACCGTCCCCCGCACCCCCGGCACAGGCACTCCGCCCACCTCCCGGCTCCACGCCCGCACAGGCATCGCGCCCCGGCTACGAACCCGCACCCCCGCCGGGTCCGCTCTATCCGCCCCCGGCCGGAGAACCCTGGTACGCACCCGCTGGAGACCGACCGTGAACATCCCCCTCCCCGACGTCCCCGAAGTCCGCGTCGTCGGTCTCCCCCAGCTGACCACCGGCTTCGACCTGGTCGAGCGGCTGGACCTCGCCATGCACCTGAAGGTGCACGGACCGCTCGAACCGATGACCGGCGAGCGTCTCGCCGAGCTCGCCGAAACCATCTCGCTGCACGGCCGCGGCGGTGCCGGATTCCCGTTCGGAAGGAAGCTGCGGGCAGTCGCCAAGGCGTCCATCCGACGCGGCGTGCGCCCCGTCGTGGTGATCAACGGCAGCGAGGGCGAGCCCGCCTGCCGCAAGGACACCGTGCTGCTCAACCGCGCCCCGCACCTCATCCTGGACGGCGCGCTCCTGGCGGCCGAGGCGCTGGGTGCCCGTACGTTGATCGTCGCCGTCACCCGTAACTCCACGGAGATCTCCGTGCGCGCCGCCCTCGCCGAGCGGGGCCTGTCCGACCGGCGTGGCCAGCAGTTGCGTGCCCGCGTGGTGCGCACCCCCGAGCGAATGGTCTCCGGGGAGGCCTCGGCGGTCATCCGGGCGGCGGGCGGCGGCCCCGCCCTGCCGCCCGGCCGCCGCGAGCGCGCCGCCGAGTCGGGCGTCTCGGGCGCCCCGACCCTGCTGTCGAACGCGGAGACGTACGCACAGCTCGCCGTCGCCGCCCGGATCGGCGCCCGCCGCTACGGGCACACCGGACTGCCCGGCGAACCCGGCACCGTACTGCTCACCCTCTCCGGAGCCGTCTCGCGCCCGATGGTCATCGAGGTGCCCACGGGTGTGCCACTGCGGTACGTGCTCCAGCTGGCCGGCGCGCCGCCATTGCCGCAGGGTGTGCTGACCGGCGGCTATCACGGCAACTGGATCGACGCGATGACCTCGCACGACGCCGTGGTGTCCCGGGAGTCCCTGGCCGCGGCCGGCGGCGCGCTGGGAGCGGGAGCGATCCTGCCGATCGGGCCCGAGAGCTGCCCGCTCGGCGAGTCCCTGCGGGTGGCGAACTGGCTCGCCGCCGAGACCGCCGGCCAGTGCGGTCCCTGCAAGCTGGGGCTGCCGGCCGCGGCGGGCGGGCTGTCCGACGTGCTGAACGGCGGCGGGCCCGCGGCCCTGGAGGCCCTGCGCGAAGTGACCCGGGCAGTGAAGGGCCGGGGCGCGTGCAAGCATCCGGACGGCTCGGCGCGCTTTCTGACCTCAACGCTGTCCGCCTTCACGGACGACCTGGCGGCACATGTCCTGGACGGCGGCTGCGGCCGCGAGACGCTCGGGGTCCTGCCCCTTCCCGCGCCCGACCGGCAGGGCCTGGAGGAGTCCATTCCGAGTGGCGGGCGGCTGGCGGTGGACTGGACGCTCTGCCAGGGCCATGGGCTCTGCGCGGACATCGTCCCCGAGTTGATCGGGCTGGGCCCCGACGGTTACCCGGCGCTCGCGGACGCAGCGGTTCCGATGCATCTGAGGGGGCGCGCACAGCGCGCAGTGCGCCGGTGCCCCGCGCTGGCGCTCCGCATCGAGCAGGAGGCGGGGGGACGCCCCGCGCTGCCGCCGGTCATCGGCCGGAAGGCCCTTGGCAGCGGCCGCAATTGACGTCGTACACGAGAAGCGGGTCACCCTGTGAGGATGACCCGCTTCTCATTTCTTCACTGTGGAGCTAAGGAGAATTGAACTCCTGACCTCCTGCATGCCATGCAGGCGCTCTACCAACTGAGCTATAGCCCCGTGCCGCTTGTCTCCCGGTTCCCCGTGGCGACATCGAGAACATTACCGGTGACCCCGCCACTCCACCAAATCGTTTCCCGTCTGCTCGGCTTTGACCGATTTTGCGGCATCTTGGTCAAGTGATGGCGAGGGGGTTCACGCGGTGGCAAAGGAGTAGAAGCGCTTGAGCGTGCAGTGCTCCTCCAGCAGCCGCCCGTAGATCGGCTCCCCCTCCAGCTCCCGGTAGGTCTCGATCGGGTCGCCCTTTATGATCAGCGCCCGCGCACACTCCTCGCACCAGTACTGGTACTCCGGATTGATCGGATCCATGTCCCTGACGATGGGCGTACCGCTGCCGCACCAGTCGCACTTCCGCCTGTGTGCACCCATGGGTCAGCTCCGGCTTTGGCCGCGGGCGGTACACACGCAGGAGACTCCGCCGTTCCCGCCGAGCACTTGGACCGCATGGGACCGATCGTCAGCAGGACGACCGGCGCGGACGCGGCATTCGGGGACAAGGAGCAGGTCCGGGACCTCGTCGCGGCTCGCAGGCATCGCGCACTCCCTCCCGTTCGGTCCGTCGTCCCCTCCGGCGGTCCGATTCTGCCATGACGCCGCAAGGGGGTCAGCCCGCCGGACGCCCGGCCGGTCACCGACGCCTTACAAGACCCACCGACGCGCCTGCGATCGCGGCCACCGACAGTGCGAGAGCGCATTCCCACAGGGCCTGCCCCGACCCCTGCGCCCCTGATGTATCAAGGCGGTTGAGATAGAGCGTGCCGAATGTCGCGACGCCGATCAGCTGGCCGAGCTGGGTGACGGTCACCAGTACACCGCTTGCATCAGCCGCATCCTCCGGACGTACGTTCGCCAACGCCCCCGTAAGGGTGGGACTGAAGCCCAGCGCCATTCCGCTGCCCGTGATCGCGAAAGCGACGTACAGCCAGGGCCCGCCGTCGCCGCCGTCCCGCATCAGCAGCCCGATGGCCACGGAGGCGACGGCCACCAGGGCGAACCCACCCGGAACCAGGGCCCCTTGGAGCCTCGCGGGCCACCGGCGCCAGGTCAGCCCGACCGCACCGAATACCAGCGCGGTCGGTGCGAACATCAGCCCCGCGCGCAGCGCCGAGTAGCCCAGACCGCCCTGGACGTGCAGCGTCATCGCGAAGAGGAAGCCCGCGTTGATCGCCATCACCACAAGAATGCGCAGCGCCGCCCGCGTCATACCGGGGATGCGCAGCACCCTGGGCGCGATCAGGGGCGCACCACCGCGCGCGGCCAGCCGTGACTCATGACCGACGAACCCGGCGAAGAACCCTACGGAGGCGATCAGGCAGACCCAGGACCAGACCGGCCAGTCCAACTCCTGCCCGAGTACCAGGGGAACGGTGAGCAGCGTGACGGTTGCGGCGAGCAGCACCAGCCCCGGCAGATCCAGTCCGCGGGCGCGCGCCTGGGCCCTGGCGTCCCCCGTGCGCGGTTCGCCGGGCAGCACACGAATGCCGAGCACCAGCAGAACCAGCCCGATCGGCACATTCACCAGGAAGACCGGCCGCCAGCCCGCGCCGAACAGATCGGCGCTGACCAGCACCCCGCCGACCACCTGCCCGGCGGCCGCCCCGGTGGCGAGTACCGCACTGTAGGCACCGAGCGCACGGATCCGTGCCTCGCCGTCGAAGTGGCGCTGAATGAGGCTGAGCACCTGCGGAATCATCACCGCCGCACCCGCTCCCTGGATCAGCCGGAAAGCGATCAACTGCCCCGCTCCGGCGGCAAGTCCGCAGGCCAGCGAGGCGGCCGTGAAGACGGCGAGTCCGACCAGATGAGCCCGGCCGTGCCCGAGCAGACCGCCGAGCCTGGCACCGGTGATGAGAAGCACGGCGTACGTGATGGTGTAGCCGGCCACGATGAGCTGCAACCCGGCTCCGGAGGCGCCGAGTTCACTCCGGATCGTCGGGGCGGCGACATTGACGATGAAGATGTCGAGCAGCGCCATGAACTGAGCCGCGAGCACCAGGGCGAGCACTCTGCCGGGCCGTTTGGCAGTGGTGGCGTCTTTACTGGTTACGGAACGTGGAGTTGCCTCTGAGGCCGTCGTCATGGCATAGAGCCTGACCCCGGTCGAATACGGGTAACGAGAGCCCGCTGATGCTGGTACTGACAGCACCTGGCAACTCCCGTGCGGGGCACCGACGATGGGGGTAAGACAATGGTGACGGCGCATCAGCAGGGGCAAAGCCGACGGCGTTCGGAGCTCGCGGCCTTTCTGCGCAATCGCCGGGCGCGGGTGACACCCGCCGATGTGGGCATGGCGCCCGGGCTGCGCCGCCGCACCCCGGGCCTGCGCCGCGAGGAGGTCGCACAGCTCTCCGGCGTCGGTGTCACCTGGTACACCTGGCTGGAACAGGGCCGTCCGATCAACGCCTCACCACAGGTCCTGGACGCCGTGGCGCGCACCCTGCGACTGGACGCGCCGGAGCGCGAACACCTCTACCACCTGGCGGAGGTGGCCTACGCCCCGGGCAGACAGAGCGACGCGATAGAGGTGGGGCCCGAGATCCAGGGCATCATCGACGCGCTCGATCCGCACCCCGCCGTGGTCTACAACACTCGGTACGACGTCCTGGCCACCAATCCCGCCTACCGCGACCTGTTCGGCGTCCCCGAATTGGCTGGCACGGGCATACGCAATGTGCTGTGGACGCTGTTCACGGTGGCCGAGGAGGCCTGTCCCGTCGTCCACCGGACCCAGGAACTGCCGATCATGGTGGCGACGCTGCGGGGAGCCTACGGACGCCATACGGGCGAGCCCGCCTGGGAGTCGTTCGTCGAACAGCTCTCGGCCGCCAGCCCGTACTTCGCCGAGCTGTGGCGCAGCGGGGACGTCGCCCCGCCGGGACCGCGGGTGAAGACCTTCCGGCACTGGGCGGCGACCGCCGAGATTCGGATGACCTCGGTGTCGCTGTCCGTCAATGGGCTGCCGGAGTGCCGGATCGTGGCCTACACCCCGGCCGACGAGGAGAGCGGCGCGCAGGTTGCGGCGCTGCGGCGGCGCCGGGAGGCGTGACCGGACGCACGGTCAGGGCAGTCGGACGGCCAGAAGGGACCCCGGACCGGGCAGTCAGGGCGAACGCAAAGATCCCGCCCCCTGATGGGGACGGGATCTTGATTGTGGAGCTAAGGAGAATTGAACTCCTGACCTCCTGCATGCCATGCAGGCGCTCTACCAACTGAGCTATAGCCCCGCTGTTCGCCATGTTTCCCTGCGTTTCCGCGCTGCGAACAAGAAGAACTTTAGCCTGTGACCAGCCAGAAAGTGAAATCCGGCCGACGCCGCCCGGAGGCGGACTCCGAGCGCCGTCCGGACCCGCCCCGCAGGCAGGCCCATGGCACTCCCGGGCCCCGATGCTCCTACGTGTCGTCGCCGAGCACCGGCTCCGGCAGCGTGCCGGCATTGTGCTCCAGCAGGCGCCAGCCCCGCGCGCCCTCTCCCAGCACCGACCAGCAGCAGTTGGAGAGCCCGCCGAGCCCTTCCCAGTGGTGCGCCTCCAGCCCCAGCAGCCGACCGATGGTGGTGCGGATGGTGCCGCCATGGCTGACCACGACGAGCGTGCCGCTGTCGGGCAGCTTCTCGGCATGTCCGAGTACGACCGGGGCGGCCCGGTCGGCGACCTCGGTCTCCAGCTCACCGCCGCCGCGGCGCACGGGCTCGCCGCGCTTCCATGCGGCGTACTGCTCGCCGTACAGCTCGACGATCTCCTTGTGGGTGAGGCCCTGCCAGGCACCCGCGTAGGTCTCGCGCAGCCCCGCGTCGTGCGCCACTTCGAGGCCGGTGATCGCGGCGAGCTCGGCGGCCGTGGCCGCCGCCCGCTGCAGATCGGAGGCGACGATCGCAGCCGGCTTCAGCGAGGCGAGCAGCCGGGCGGCCCGCTGGGCCTGCCCGACGCCGGCCTCGGTGAGCGCGATGTCCGTGGAGCCCTGGAACCGGCGCTCCAGATTCCATGCCGTCTGGCCGTGTCGCCAGAGGACGATCCTGCGGCCCCTGCCGCTTCCGCTGCCGTTCAGCTCTGCTCACCTTCCGTGCTGCCGGTGAGCTGGGCGTGCTCCGCGGCCTTGCCCCGGGTCTTGACGGCGTCCTCGGGGAGCGCGATCTCGGGGCAGTCCTTCCAGAGGCGCTCCAGAGCGTAGAAGACCCGCTCCTCGCTGTGCTGGACATGGATGACGATGTCGACGTAGTCGAGGAGGATCCAGCGCGCGTCGCGGTCGCCCTCACGGCGTACCGGCTTGGCGCCGAGTTCCTTCTGGAGCCGCTCCTCGATCTCGTCGACGATCGACTTGACCTGGCGGTCGTTGGGGGCCGAAGCCAGCAGGAAGGCGTCTGTGATCGACAGCACGTCGCTGACGTCGTACGCGATGATGTCGTGCGCGAGCCGGTCGGCGGCCGCCTGAGCGGCGGCGTTGATGAGCTCGATGGAGCGGTCCGTGGCGGTCACAAGCAGGCTTTCGTCGGCGGTCAGATCAACCTCTAGGGTCTCACGGACCGCCGACAGCCCACGCAGCGAACGTTCGAAGATCGAACCGACATCATCCGGGCGGTGCGGCCCCGGTCATTTGATCTCGTAGTTCTGGCCGAGCACGACGGACACATCCGCGTTCGCGGCGGGCTTGCCCTGCTTCAACGCGCTTGTCGGCAGGCCCAGGGTCTTGGCGACCTGCGTCGCCTTGTCCTTGTCCGCCGCGGTCTTGTAGACGACCTCGGACAGCGCCGCGGTCTCGGCCGTTCCGCCGCCGACGAAGGCATAGCCGCCGTTGACCAGCTTGATCCGGGCGGACTCCGTGCCGTCCTTGTCACCGGTGCCGTTCTTGATCCCGACCCGCACCGCCGCACCGGCGTCCGGAGCCTTCACCGTGCCGCCCAGGATGTCCTTGACAACGCTCTCGGTGGCCGCGTCGGTGAGGGTGCCGTCGGCCTGCACCGGCAGCAGTGCCGTCTTGTAGTCACCGACCTTGGCATGCTGGGCGAGCTTCGCCAGCGAGGCACCGAGATCCTTCTCGGGGAGCGACGGGTCGAGGATCTGCGCCAGCGTCTGCACGGTGACCGTGGCGGTCTTCGGGTCGTCCGAGATCTTCCGCAGAACACCCCGCATGACCTCCCCGAACCGCATGAGCTGCTTCGCCTCGGCCTCACCCGGTGCCCGGTAGGTGGCGTATGCAACGGCCATCTGGCCGCTCAGGGTCTGCGCCTCACCCTTCTTCACCAGGGGGGAAGCGCCCTTCTTCGTGTCGGGCACTTCGATGTCGGTGTCGACCTCGATGGTGCCGACCAGATCGACGAGAGTCTCCAGATAGGGGGTGTCGAGCCGCCACGTGCCGCTGATCTTGGTGCCGAGCAGTGTGTCGATGGAGTCGCGGGTGCCCGTGGTGCCGTCGTCCTCCACGGACTTGCCGAGGGTGGTCGTGACGCCGTCGTCGTCGGCGACCGCGAGCGAGTTGGGGAGCAGGACCGTGGTCCCCTGTTCGGTCGTCACATTGTCGACGAGCAGCGCCGTGGAGGTGCCGCCCTTCTTGGTGTTGTGCAGATGGACCACGATGACGTCGCGCTGCTGCGGGCCCGTCGATGCGGTGTTGTCCTTCTCCGAGCCGGAGAGGCCGGGGATCTTGCCGGCGGACCAGAGGTAGCCGACACCGCCGACCACCATCAGGGCCACCACGACTATCAGCGCGACCATGCGGTTGCGGCCGCGACGCCGTGCCCCTTCGCGCCGCTCGCTGCGGCTCTCGGTGAACTTCAGCCAGTCGATGACGTCTTCGGAGTCCTCGTCGGGCTCCTCGATGAAGGAGAACTGCTCTGTGCGGTAGTCACGGTCGGCCCGGCGCTGCCCGGGGACGGCCGGTTCCGGGTCGGCCTCGAAGTCGGGCTCGGGCTCCTGCGGGGCCGGCGAGGGTGCGGGCGGGGACGGCTGTGCGGTGGCCTGCTGCGGGATGTTCCACTGCTGGGTGGTGTCCACCGCGGCGGGCTGCCGGCCGGTGTCGTAGCCATAGCCGTCGTAGCCGTCGTGGCCGCCGTATGCCTGCTGTTGGGGCTGCTGGGGGGCGGCGTACGGGTCGTACGGCTGCTGCGCGGGCTGCGGCTGCTGAGGCAGGGCGTACGGGTCGTATCCGTACCCCTGGTCGGCCTGCTGCGGCTCCTGCTGGGACTGCTGAGGCGCGTACGGGTCGTACGACTGCTGTCCGGGCTGCTGATACACCGGCTGCCCGTACTCGTCGTAGCCGATGATCTGCGGCTGCTGGTAGTACGGGTCGTACGGGTTCTGTCGGTCGTTCACCGGTGCCCCTCTGCGTGGCTCATTCGCCGCGGTACAGCTGGCGCTTGTCGATGTAGCGGACCACACCGTCCGGCACCAAGTACCAGACCGGCTCCCCCTGCGCGACCCTCTCACGGCAGTCCGTGGACGAGATCGCGAGCGCGGGCACCTCCACGAGGGAGACCCCGCCCTCCGGCAGCCCGGGGTCCGCGAGCACATGCCCCGGCCGCGTCACACCGATGAAGTGGGAGAGGGAGAACAGTTCGTCGGCGTCCCGCCAGGTGAGGATCTGGGAGAGTGCGTCGGCGCCGGTGATGAAGAAGAGGTCCGCGTCGCCATGGATCGCGCGCAGGTCCCGCAGTGTATCGATGGTGTACGTCGGCCCGCTGCGGTCGATGTCGCTCCGGCTGACCGAGAACTGCGGGTTGGACGCCGTCGCGATGACCGTCATCAGATAGCGGTCCTCGGCCGGGGAGACGTGCTTGTGGCTCTTCTGCCACGGCTGCCCGGTCGGCACGAAGATCACCTCGTCGAGGTGGAACTGGGCGGCCACTTCGCTGGCCGCCACCAGGTGTCCATGATGAATCGGGTCAAACGTCCCGCCCATCACGCCGATTCGGCGCTTTTTGCGGCCGGTAGGCACTTCCTGCTCTCCCATGCGTGCAGAGCCTACTGGCACAGCTGTACGCCTTCGCCTCAGCGGTCGCGGTTGAAGCGAGTGGTGATCCACAGCAGGAGCAGCAGCACGACGAATGCACCGCCCCCGGTGAGATACGGGCTGAGGCTTTCGTGGTTGCCACCGTGCTCGCCGCCCTCGGCGGCGAGAGTGACCAGCTGGTGCGCGGTGCTCGTGAGGCTCATCTTCGGCAGGACCTATCGATCGGGAGTCGGAAGGAAGACGTCGCGCACATCGTATGCGGGCGCCCCGGGCACGCTCACGCCGACTCAGTCGTTGTTGTCGTCGTTGCGGTATCCGCGGAGCAGGAACCAGCCGAGCAGGACGGCTCCGACGAGCGAGGCGAGCAGCACGATGCGGAGCGTGTTGCCGGGCCCCTGATCCTCGGATGCGGCAGCGAGCAGAGCAACGGTATGCGGCATGTCGGGCGTCTCCTCAGTTATCCACAGCCCCCCGCACACCGTAGCCCCAGCACCTACGCTGGGATTTGTCAGGGGGCGAGCGACGTCTCGTACGAACAGGGGGCCCATTCATGACCGAACGCAGCCACGAGAGCCACGAGAACGTGCCGAGCAGGCAGCGCCGGCGTTTCGCAGGAATCTCGTCCCGGGCCTACGAACACCCGGCGGACCGCTCGGCCCTGGTGGCCCTGCGCAAGCTGAGCGGTTTCGACACCGTGTTCAAGACACTGAGCGGTCTGCTGCCCGAGCGCAGCCTGCGACTGCTCTTCCTCTCCGACTCCGTCCGGGTGAGCGACGCGCAGTTCGTCCACCTCAACGACATGTTGCGGGACGCCTGTTACATCCTGGACCTGGAAAAGGTCCCGCCGATGTACGTCAGCCAGGACCCGCAGCCCAATGCCATGTGTATCGGTCTCGACGAGCCGATCATCGTGGTGACGACGGGGCTGGTGGAGCTGCTCGACGAGGAGGAGATGCGGGCCGTCATCGGCCACGAGGTGGGACACGCTCTCTCCGGCCACGCCGTGTACCGCACGATTCTGCTGTTCCTCACCAATATCGCGTTGAAGGTTGCCTGGATCCCGCTCGGCAATGTCGCGATCATGGCGATCGTGACGGCACTGCGCGAGTGGTTCCGCAAGTCGGAGCTGTCAGCAGACCGGGCGGGGCTGCTGGTCGGACAGGATCTGCAGGCATCGATGCGCGGCCTGATGAAGATCGCGGGCGGCAACCATCTGCACGAGATGAATGTGGACGCCTTCCTCGCCCAGGCCGACGAGTACGAGAAGGGCGGCGATCTGCGCGACTCAGTGCTCAAGATCCTCAATCTGCTGCCCCGCTCGCACCCCTTCACCACGGTGCGCGCGGCCGAGCTGAAGAAGTGGTCCGAGACGCGCGACTACCAGCGGATCATGGACGGCCACTACCCGCGGCGCGACGAGGACAAGGACACCTCGGTGACGGACTCCTTCCGGGAGTCCGCGGCGCACTACGCGGACACGGTGCGCACCAGCAAGGATCCGCTGATGAAGCTGGTCGGCGACATAGCGGGGGGCGCCGGGGACCTGGGCGGCAAGCTCCGCGACAAGTTCACCGGTCAAGGAGGCGGGGGCGCAGCCGGCAAGGGCGGTGCTACGGACGGCTCCGCGGGCTCTGCGGGGCCCCAGGAGCCTCGGAACCCTGATGAGCCCGGGGCTGCTGGGAGCTGACCGTCAGCGTCCCGCAGAGCGCCGCAGTGGGCCGGTCCGTCGCATACGGGTCGGTGCCCGCGGGGCCGCGGGAGACGGCGCGCTGCCCGGCGAGCAGCGGCCGCAGCGCACCGGTGGTGTCCGCCGGGCACGCCTGCGGCCCGGCCTGTACGTAGCTGGTGCGGAGCTCCAGCCGGTGCAGCCGCAGGTCTTCCCGGTCGAAGCGGAAGTGCAACTCGCGCCGTACGGTGAAGAGCGAGGCGCCGCCCGCGCGTTGAGGCCCTGAGACCGCCGGGCGGAGCGTGTAGGTGAAGGTGTGGTCCGACACCACCTCCAGGGTGTCGGACCCCGCCTCCGAGTAGCTCAGGGTGCCCCGGACCCGTATGTCCGGAGCGGCCAGTGCCACCTTCGCCGGGTCGAAGCGGACCAGCCAGCCGGTAGCGGCATGCTGTCCGTCGTCGTCCGAACGGCTCATGCTGCGGTCGAACTGGGCCATCTGGTCCGGGTCGAGCAGCAGTTCCACCGGCCGCACCGCGTGTCCGGTGAGGACGTCGGGGTCGAGCGAGGACGCCACCAGGTAGTCCCTGACCGTGCTCAGGGCCGTCGTCACCTGACTGTCCGAGAAGTTGTCCGTTCCTCGGATCGCCGGCAGATTGATGCCTGCGGCACCTGTTTCGAACTGTGCGGCGGGGCTCTTCGCGAGGAGTCCGGCGGCGGTTCCGCCGGGTACGGCACCCTGAGGAGCCAGGGGGACGACGGTCGACCTCAGAGGCTCGGCCCTTCTGCCGACGGGCGCCTGGTAGGGGTGGCGGAAGCCCATGTACACGGCCGTTCCGAAGGCCAGGGCGATCAGGAGGATCAGGGCGATGGCCGCCTTGGAGCCGGCGCGGAAGCCCCGGGCCGGGAGGCTGCGTACGGCACGGGCGTGGTCGCCCATGCGTTCCTGGGCGGAGAATTCCTTCAGCCGGGCAGCACGCACGAACGACTCGTCGAAGACGAGGGACCGGTACTCGTCCTCACCGCCGCCCGGCGCGCTCTCGGGCGGGCCTTCTGGTGGTTCTCCGCGGTCTGCCATGACTTCTCCCGACTCCACGTCACCGACCGGGGCCGAAACGCCTCGCTCTGCTTCGGCCGAATGGCTTCGGACAGGGCCTGCCAGCCATGAGTTCGCATGACGTCGCATGACTACGCATGTACGGACGAGTGAGAAGCCCCCTCGGAGAGAGAGGGGTCACACCTTCAGGGTAGGTCGATTACGACCGGGGTAAACGCCCAGCCGCGAGAGAACCGCCCGTGAGTTGCCCCGGGCCCCCGGCCGACCGCCCTCAGGACGGGCGCGGGACCGCTGAGACCGTGGGACGGGGGTAGCCGGCCGAGACCGACGGAACGGCGCTGGGGACGGGGCCGGGTGCACTGTCCACGCCGGTGGTGGCAGGCAGCGGGGCAGGGTCCTGGCGGTTGCCCGAGGTGTTGCGGTAGACGGCGCTGAAGGCCAGCGCAACCATTCCGATGCCCATCAGCACGGCGAGCAGCCAGGCCACCGGCCGGTGCCAGCGCGCCGCACCCCGGTAGGGGCGCAGGGCACCGCCGTGGCGCCCGTAAGGGCCGCTGCCGTACGCGTCGTCGCCATCGGGGTCCAGCGGGTCGCCGTAGGCACTCCCGCGGCCATATGCGCCGCCCGGACCGTATCCCTCGTCATAGAGCTCGTCATCCGGCGGACCGCCGCCCGCCCGCGCCTTGGACGCCTCGGCCTCGGCGCGCGCCTGCGCGGCTGCCAGCAGTCGCTCCACGGCGGTGGGTTCATGGATCTCGGCGGCCCGTACGAAGTCCTCGTCGAATACCACGGAGGCGAAGTCCTCGTCCGCGCCCCCGCGGTCGTCGTCGGGCTCCCAGCCGTCCGGGAACGGCCTGCCCCCCACGTCGTCCGGCACGGCTCCAGACTAGCCCCGCCGGGTCGTTCTGGGCAGGGAGCCCGCAACATTCACCGCAGCCGGACGGTCACCGCACGTGGCCGTCGCCCGTGACGATGTACTTCGTCGAGGTCAGCTCCGGCAGGCCCATCGGGCCCCTGGCATGCAGCTTCTGCGTGGAGATGCCGATCTCGGCACCGAAGCCGAACTGACCGCCGTCGGTGAAGCGCGTCGACGCGTTCACGGCCACCGTCGTGGAGTCCACCAACTGGGTGAAACGGCGGGCCGCGGCCTGGGAGGTGGTCACGATCGCCTCGGTGTGACCGGAGGACCAGAGCCGGATGTGCGCGACGGCCGCATCCAGCGACTCCACGACGGCCGCGGCGATGTCGTACGAGAGGTACTCGGTCTCCCAGTCCTCCGGCGTCGCCGCCACCACGGTGGCCTTGGACCCCTCGGCGTATTCGAGGACCCGCTCGTCGCCGTGCACGGTCACCCCGGCGCCGGCCAGCGCGTCCAGTGCCCGGGGCAGGAAGTGGGCGGCGATGTCCTTGTGGACCAGGAGCGTCTCGGCGGCGTTGCAGACGCTCGGGCGCTGCGCCTTGGAGTTGATCAGGATGTCGACGGCCATGTCGAGGTCGGTCTGCGCGTCCACGTACACATGGCAGTTGCCGGTGCCGGTCTCGATGACCGGAACGGTGGATTCCTCGACCACTGTGCGGATCAGCGAGGCGCCGCCGCGCGGGATGAGGACGTCGACGAGGCCGCGCGCCCGCATGAGTTCCCGTACCGAGTCGCGGTTCTCGCCCGGCACCAGCTGCACCGCGTCGGCCGGGAGGCCGGAGCCGCCGACCGCATCGCGCAGCACCCGTACGAGCGCGGCATTGGAGGCGTACGCGGAGGACGAGCCGCGCAGCAGGACGGCGTTGCCCGATTTCAGGCAGAGGACAGCGGCGTCGACCGTCACATTGGGCCGGGCCTCGTAGATGATCCCGACCACGCCGAGCGGTACCCGGACCTGTCGCAGGTCGATGCCGTTGGGCAGGGTCGAGCCGCGGACGACCTCGCCGACCGGGTCGGGCAGCGCCGCGACATCCCGCACATCGGCAGCGATGGCACGGATCCGTTCCGGGGTGAGGGTGAGCCGGTCGACGATCGACTCGCTGGTCCCGGCCTCACGGGCGCGGGCGACGTCCTCGGCGTTGGCCGCGACGATCTCGCCCGTCCGCACTTCCAGCGCGTCCGCGATCGCCAGCAGCGCGTCGTCCTTCGCCGCGCGCGGCAGTGGCGCGATGTCGGCGGCGGCGGAGCGTGCCCGGTAGGCGGCCTGGGCGACCGGGGACATGTTGTCGTACGGCGAGAGCGTGGTCATGCCCGCAGGGTAGTGCGCACACTGCGGGCATCCGTCACGTATCCCGTGATGCGAGACAACTGACCCGGGGGCCGCCGCGCTCAGTACGGGTGCACGCCGACCGGGGCGGCCGGGGGCGGCCCGTATCCCTCGGCGACGCGCTGGTGGTACGTCTCTCGGTCGATGACTTCCAGGCCGACGATCTCCCAGGGCGGAAGCCCGGCGGTGGAGCGGTGTTCCCCCCACAGCCGCAACGCGACGGCCGCCGCATCGTGCAGATCACGGGCCTCCTCCCAGTAGCGGATCTCCGCGTGATCGTTGGCGTACCGGCTGGTCAGCAGGAAGGGATGGTCGTGCGCGAGCTGTTCGAGACCCCGTCTGACCTCCTTCAGCGGAATCGCGGCGCCCGAGACGCTCAGCGTGATGTGCCAGAGTCTCGACGGGGTGCGCTCCTCCTTCGCCACCGTCGGCTCGGGCCCGGTCGTCGTGTCGTCCCTGCGGTCCGTGGACCGGCTCTCGTCGAAGCCGACACCTGCTCCGACACTGGTCAGGGCCCGGCCACCCGTTCCTCGGGGCGGCGCCCCCGGGCGCGCTCGTCTCACCGGCGGCCTCCTGTGAATGCGTTTGCTGTGCTGTACCCCGCTGTGCCCCCGTTACAAAGTTGACCAGTCCGCGGCCGACGATGGGGAGCTTTTCGGGAAGGTCCCTGCCCCGAAGCTGGACTTTCAGCCGTTTCAGGGGGTCTGTCAGGGGTGCAGGACGACGAGATCGTCCCTGTGTACGACCTCGCGCTCATATGCTGGACCGAGTTCACGTGCCAGATCGCGAGTGGACCGGCCGAGCAGCTGCGGAATCTCCTTGGCGTCGAAGTTGACGAGTCCGCGAGCCACGGGACGGCCTTCGAGGTCGCGCAGTTCCACCGGGTCGCCTGCGGTGAACTCGCCCTCGATCGCGGCGATTCCCGCGGGCAGCAGCGAGCTGTGCCGCTCGACGACCGCCTGTACGGCGCCGTCGTCGAGGGTCAGCGAGCCCTGCGGGGTGGAGGCGTGGGCGAGCCAGAGCAGTCGGTCCGCCGAGCGGCGTCCGGTGCGGTGGAAGTACGTGCCGGTGTCGCGTCCGGCCAGCGCGTCGGCGGCCCGGCTCGCGGAGGTGAGGACGACCGGGACTCCGGCGGCCGTGGCGATCCGGGCGGCCTCGACCTTGGTGACCATGCCGCCGGTGCCGACGCCCGCCTTCCCCGCACTGCCGATGGTGACACCCGCGAGATCCTCGGGGCCCGCCACTTCGGCGACCCGTGAGGTGCCCGGGGTGCTGGGGTCTCCGTCGTAGAGGCCGTCCACGTCCGAGAGGAGGACCAGCAGATCGGCGCGGACGAGATGGGCGACGAGCGCGGCGAGCCGGTCATTGTCGCCGAACCGGATCTCGTCGGTGGCGACGGTGTCGTTCTCGTTGACGATCGGGAGCGCACCCATGTCCAGGAGCTGGTCGAGGGTGCGGTAGGCGTTGCGGTAGTGGGCGCGGCGGCTGGTGTCGTTGCTGGTGAGCAGCACCTGGCCGACGCGTACGCCGTAACGCGCGAAGGAGGCGGTGTAGCGGGCGACGAGCAGTCCCTGTCCGACGCTGGCCGCGGCCTGCTGTCTGGCCAGGTCCTTGGGCCGGCGGTGCAGCCCGAGCGGGGCGAGCCCGGCCGCGATGGCGCCGCTGGAGACGAGCACGATCTCGCGCTCCCCGCCGCTCCTCACCTTGGCGAGTACGTCGACGAGCGCGTCGACGCGGTCCGCGTCGAGGCCGCCCGCCGCGGTGGTGAGGGATGAGGAACCGACCTTGACCACGATCCTGCGGGCCTCTGTGACGCCCTGCCTTGCCCCTGACACGTACATCCCCAATGGTTCGGCCTCGCCCAGCCCTGGCAATCTACGTGAGCGGCGGAATCGGCGCCTGTACATTCCGGCCCGTGGACGTCCGAGCGGCTCCACGGCCCGTGCGTCCGGCCCCACCGCCGAAGAGATCGACAGCGGCAACAACAGTCGAGCCCATTACTCACATCGAATGATCGGCATCTCGACGTGGTGCACCGGCACCGGGCGAACGGGCTGGGAAAATCGAAGCGCGTCAACCGGCGCAACCATCGCAATGTCTCGCTCATCTAACACCCGATAGGGTGCGTGGCGGCGGCCCTCCCCCGTTTTTCGGCAGTGTGCGTCGGCCCCGCATCCGCCACCATCTCCAGGGACCTCTACCAGACATGGGACAGCAGCGATGCCAGTCAAAGTAAGTGTCGTCATTCCGGTATACAACCCGGGCAAGTACATCGACCCCTGCATCGACTCACTTCTGCGACAGACCCTCCCTGCAGGGGAGTTCGAAGTTCTCTTCGTCAACGATGGATCCACGGACGACACTCCTGAACGGCTCGAAAAGCTGGCGGCGGAACACCCTCATTTCCGGGTGATCACCATCCCCAACTCCGGATGGCCCGGGAAGCCCCGCAACGTCGGTGTGGACGAAGCGAAGGGCGAGTACGTCCAGTTCGTGGACCAGGACGACCATCTCGCCTCCGACGCCCTGCGCCGGCTGTACGAGATGGGGAACCGCAACAACTCGGACATCGTCATCGGCAAGGTGGCCAGCAACTTCCGCGGTGTCCCGCACGGCGTGTTCAAGAAGAACCGCGAGAAGTGCACCCTGCGCGACGCGCCGCTGTACGACAGCCTCACGCCGCACAAGATGTTCCGGACGGAGTTCCTCCGCAAGAACGGCATCGCCTACCCCGAGGGCAAGCGCCGCCTCGAGGACCAGCTCTACATGATGCAGGCGTACTTCCCGGCCGAAGTCGTCTCGATCCTGGGCAATTACACCTGTTACTTCTATTCCCGGCGTGACGACGGCAAGAACGCCGGATCCACCAAGATCGTTCCGGCCCAGTACTACGGAAACCTCCGCGAAGTCCTGGACGTTGTCGTGGCCAACACCGAGCCGGGCGAGTTCCGGGATCTGCTGCTCCGCCGCTTCTACAGGGTCGAGATGCTGAGCCGGCTCAGCGAACCCGCGGTGGTCAAGTACCAGTCCGATTTCTTCGGCGAGATGTGCGACGCGATCAGGCCGCTGGCCATCGACTTCATGGGCGACGGCGTGCACGACGGCCTCGGCCCGCTGTTGCGGATCCGGTCCACACTCCTGCGCAGGGACGACCGGGAGGGGCTGCTCCGGATCGCCCGGTTCGCCGGGTCCGTCAAGGCGTCGGCGCGTCTGGAGGAGTTCGCCTGGCAGCCGGACGGCCGCGTCGCCGTCACCGTCACCGCTCGGCTGGTCCAGGGCGACGACGAGGCCCCCGTGAAACTGCTGCGCCGGGACGGCCGCTACTTCCTGCACCCGGACAACGGCGGCGGGCTGCTGGCCGAGGACGAACTCCTCGACGTCACCGACGACATGGACGGCTTCTCCGCCGAACTGTCCCTGCGCAATCGCGAGACGGCCGTCGAGTGGTCCTGCCCCGCGACGTTCACCACTCGGACCGTTGAACTCGGCGACGGAGCCTGCGAGATCGTCCTGAGCGGCAGTGGCCATGTGTCTTCGGAGGCGGTCAAGGGCCGCGGCCGGGTCTCCCGCGGCTTCTGGGACATCTGGGTGCCGCTGCGCGGCCTGGGCCTGGTCCGCAAGGCAAGGCTGGGTGCCGACCGCGCACCGGAGGTGGACGCCGCCTGCCTGCCTGCCTCGCTCGGCTCGCCGGCCCGTGCCGTCATCCCCTACTTCACCGACCCGCACGGCAACCTCACGCTCGATGTCGCCCGTCGCAGCAAGAAGCTCGCCGACTATCTGGACGGCCGGCCCGTTCTGCGGACCCCGGGCCGGCGGCCCGAGATCCGGCTGGAGCTCTTCACCGCCACCACGACCGTCGCCTCCGACGCCCAGCTGGTCCTGAGCCCGGCCGACGGAACCGGCTCGGCCGTGCACACGCTGCGTACCGTGCTGCAACCGACGGGGGGCAGGGCCCATCTCACCGTGCCCGGCCGCGCCCCCGGTGTCGCGGCGGGCGCCTGGAAGCTCTCCGTACGGCTCGACGGCGAGAAGGGCCCCGCACTCGGCCTCTGCGACGTCACCGTCGACAAGGGCGGCAGGATCCAGCTGGATCCCGAAATTCCCCAGGCCGCGGACACGATCATGGCCGGGGCGGCCTCGCAGCGCCGGAAGGCGACTCTGCGTCGCGCGCTGCGCACCGTCGGCGGCCCGATCGTGCGCAGGCTCCCGCCGCAGGGCCGGAAGCGCGCGCGACGTATCGCCGCCCGGCTCACCGGCTGATCCGCCGACGACGGCCCCACCAACCAGCATCAAACACATCGGAACAAGGACGTGATCGCATGCGGCAGCTCTCCATCACAGGGGCCTGGGTGCACGAGCCCAAGGTCTTCCCGGACAGCCGCGGCAGCTTCCACGAATGGTTCAAGGCATCGGAGCTCAGCGAGGCTGTCGGACACACTCTGCAGCTCGCGCAGGCCAACTTCTCCATCTCCGGCCGGGGAACACTGCGCGGCGTCCACTTCGCCGACGTGCCACCGAGCCAGGCGAAGTACGTCAAGTGCGTACGCGGCGCGGTGCTCGACGTCATCGTGGACATCCGGGTCGGCTCCCCCACGTACAAGCAGTGGGAAGCCGTCCGGCTCGACGATTCGGACCATCACGCCGTCTATCTCGCCGAGGGTCTCGGCCATGCCTTCATGGCCCTGACGGACGACGCGTCGGTCGTCTATCTGTGCTCCGAGGGCTACGCGCCCGGCCGCGAGCACGGCATCAACCCGCTCGACCCCGAGCTGGGCATCGAGTGGCCGGAGGGGATCACCCCGCTGCTGTCCGACAAGGACGCCGCGGCTCCCTCGCTGGCCGCGGCCGAGGAGCAGGGCCTGCTGCCGTCGTACGAGGCGTGCCAGGCGTACTACTCGCAGCTGCGCGCCCGCGGCTGAGCCCGGACAGGAACGCCGAAGCCCCCGTGGTCCGTACGGATCACGGGGGCTCGTACTGTCTCGGTCCGGTCAGCCCGTCACGGCCTCGATGCGCCCTCGCAGGGGTGCGAACGCCGAGCGGGGGCGGCGCAGGTTGCGGGCGCGGGCCAGGGCCGGCCAGAAGTCGGCGCCGAGCAGCGCCTCGGGCTGGACGGCGTTCTTCCGCACCAGCACCTCCTCCGGTACATCCTGCGGATCGGGTACGACGTACTCCTCGATGATCTTGTCGTACGCGTTCTTCAGGACGTCGCTCTCCGGGTTGGCGCCGAACACGGCGACCACACCCGTCGGCGCCGTGTCCACCTCTACGACCACCAGGTCGGGACGGTAGCGGCGCAGCACCTGCACCACCTTGTACACATCACCGGTCCAGAACTTGGTGTGCCGGTCGCGGGCCGCCTCGTCGACATCTCGCGGCAGCATGTCGTCCAGCACGATCACGCTCGACCAGCGGGCATGCTTCTCGACGTTCATGAAGTCACGCAGGGCGTACTCGAAGAGGTGCATGCCGTCGATGAAGGCGAGCTCCAGCTTCGGATCCCCGCCGAGCACGTTGAGAGGATCGCGGCGGGCGAGGGCGCGGAACGGGTTGCGGCCGTTGCGCAGGTGCAGCAGCGGGTCCTTGCGGGCGAAGAAGTCGTCGCTCGTCGCCTTGACCAGGTGGACGTCGCAGCTGATGTCCGTCACCACGCGGAAGGCGGGGTCGACGGCGACGGAGGGCACTCGCGAGAGGGCCAGGCTCCTGCCGTCGTTGACCCCGATCTCCAAATAGTTCCGAGGCCGGTAGACGCGGTGCAATTGACGCAGAAAGTCATGGCGGTTCACGTGGAGCAGCCCTTCGGAGGAAACCAACTGGTCTGGTCCCCGGCGAAGTTACCCCATGACCGCACTGTGATGTAAGCGTTCTCCCCTATGTAAACCCCCGTTGTTCCCATCTTTGAAATTCGACGGGAACGGACCATCGATACGATCATTTGACGATCACGACCGCTCCGCCGCGAGGAGTGCCGGGAATGCCTCTTCCAGCGCCGCCCGCCAGTCCCGGATCGGTTCGATCCCGGCCGCCGCCCAGCGGTCGTGTCCCAGCACGCTGAAAGCGGGACGGGGAGCCGGCCGTACGAAGGCCTCGCTGGTGGTGGGGCGGACGCGCGCAGGGTCGGTGCCGAGCAGCCGGAAGATTTCCCGGGTGAAGCCGAACCAGGTCGTCTCGCCGCCGCTGGTGCCGTGGTAGACACCCGCGGGGGCGGTGCCCGCGAGGGCGGCCTGTCCGAGCCGGACCAGCCGGTCGGCCAGATCGACGGTCCAGGTGGGCTGTCCGCGCTGGTCGTCCACCACGTCGACGGCCTCCTTGACGCCCTCCAGCTTGATCATCGTACGGACGAAGTTGCCGCCGCCCGCGCCGTACAGCCAGGCGGTACGGACCACGTAACCGGTGTCCGGCAGGGTTTCGAGCACGGCCTGCTCGCCGGCCAGTTTGGTGCGGCCGTAGGCGCTGCGCGGTCCGGTGGGGCCGTCCTCGGCGTACGGCTTCTCGCCGTCACCGGCGAAGACGTAGTCGGTCGAGACCTGGAGGAGGACGGCACCGTGTTCACGGCAGGCCGCGGCGAGGACCTCGGGGCCTGTGCCGTTGACCCGCAGCGCGGCGTCCTCCTGGGACTCGGCGTCGTCGACAGCGGTCCAGGCGGCGCAGTTCACCACGACGGCGGGGCGGTGCTCGCCGAAGCCTGCGCGCACCGATCCGGGGTCCGCGATGTCCATGGCCGCACGGTCCGCGGCAACCGCGGTGACGTCCTCACCGGCGAGCCTGGCCAGGACGTCCTGGCCCAGCATCCCGGCGGCTCCGGTGACCAGCCAGACGGCGCTCACAGAGCGGCCCGGTCCTTCAGCGGCTCCCACCAGGCGCGGTTGTCGCGGTACCACTGCACAGTCTCGGCGAGGCCGGTGCGGAAGTCCTTGCGGGGCTCGTAGCCGAGCTCCTCGCGGATCTTGGTGCAGTCGACCGAGTAGCGTCGGTCGTGGCCCTTGCGGTCCTCGACATGGGTGACGCTGGTGTCCCAGTCGGCCCCGCAGGCGTCCAGCAGCAGACCGGTCAGCTCCTTGTTGGAGAGCTCGGTGCCGCCGCCGATGTTGTAGACCTCACCGGGTCGGCCCTTCGTACGGACCAGTTCGATGCCCTGGACGTGGTCGTCGATGTGCAGCCAGTCGCGGACGTTGGCGCCGTCGCCGTACAGCGGGACCGTCCTGCCGTCCAGCAGGTTGGTGACGAACAGCGGGATGACCTTCTCGGGGAAGTGGTGGTGCCCGTAGTTGTTGGAGCAGCGGGTCACCCGCACGTCGAGACCGTGGGTGCGGTGGTACGAGAGCGCGATCAGGTCGCTGGACGCCTTGGCCGCGGAGTACGGCGAGTTGGGCGCGAGCGGGTCGGTCTCGGGCCAGGAGCCCTCGTCGATCGAGCCGTAGACCTCGTCGGTGGAGATGTGCACGAAGGTCTTGATGCCGGCCAGGTGCGCGGCGTGGATCAGGGTGTGGGTGCCCACGACGTTCGTACGGACGAATTCGGCGCCACCGTCGATGGAGCGGTCCACATGGGATTCGGCGGCGAAGTGCACCACCTGGTCGTGCTCGGCCATCAGCTTGGAGACCAGCTCGGGATCACAGATGTCGCCCTGCACGAACCTGAAACCGGGGTGGTCACGCACCTCGTCGAGGTTGGCCGGGTTGCCCGCGTAGGTGAGCTTGTCGAGCACGGTCACGGCGATGTCGCCGGGGCCCTCGGGGCCGAGCACCGTACGGACATAGTGCGAGCCGATGAAACCGGCGCCGCCGGTCACCAGGATGTTGGTGGTCATGAAGAGATCTGCACCTTGCTGTGGTCGCCGAGTACGAGTCGGTGGGCGGACGGGGAACGGGGTGCGGGGGTCACCTCGACGTCACGGCCGATGAGCGACGCCTCCACCCGGCGGACACCGGCGATGGAGGCGCCCCGCAGAACGATGGAGTACTCGATCTCGCTGTCCTCGATCCGGCAGTCCTCCGAGACCGAGGTGAACGGGCCCACGTACGCGCCGCTGATCACCGACCGGGCGCCGATGATCGCGGGCCCGACGATGCGGCTGCCGCTGACCTTGGCGCCCGCCTCGATCCGCACCCGGCCGATGATCTCGCTGTCCTCGTCGACCTCGGCCTCCTCGTGGGACGGCTCGATGGACTCCAGCACGGTCCGGTTGACCTCCAGCATGTCGGTGACATTGCCGGTGTCCTTCCAGTACCCGCGGATCGTGGTGGAGCGCACGTCGCGCTTCTGGTCGATCAGCCACTGGATGGCATGCGTGATTTCCAGCTCGCCCCGCCAGGACGGCTCGATCGAGCGGACGGCCTCGTGGATGGCGGGGGTGAAGAGGTAGACACCGACGAGCGCCAGATCGCTCTTGGGCTCCTTCGGTTTCTCCTCCAGGGCGGCCACCCGGCCGTCGGCGTCGAGCTCCGCGACACCGAAGGAGGTCGGGTTGGGCACCTGGGTCAGCAGGATCTGTGCATCGGGCCTGTCGGTGCGGAACTCCTCCACCAGACCGGTGATCCCGCCGACGATGAAGTTGTCACCGAGGTACATGACGAAGTCGTCGTCCGCCAGGAAGTCACGGGCGATCAGCACCGCGTGGGCGAGGCCGAGCGGCTCGTCCTGCGGGATGTACGTGACCTCGATGCCGAGCCGGGAGCCGTCGCCGACCGCCTCGCGGATCTCCTGGGCGGTGTCGCCCACGATGATGCCGACCTCGGTGATACCCGCTTCCGCGATGGCTTCCAGGCCGTAGAACAGCACGGGCTTGTTCGCCACGGGCACCAGTTGCTTGGCCGAGGTGTGTGTGATGGGACGCAGGCGGGTGCCAGCCCCTCCGGACAGTACGAGAGCCTTCACGTGACCAGTCCTCATGGTTGAGATATCGGTCTTGTCGCGGCTGCGACCTGCTGGGCGACTTTACTGAGAATTGCCGTGCGGTTCGTCGTGCGTCAACTCTGTGAACGAGACGCGGACACACACATCCGGAACAGGGCAGGAGCGGCTGCTCAGCCTGCGCTGATCCGCGACTTCCAGCGCCGCACATCCCGCCGCATACGCCGGACGACGCGCCGCGACAGTGACGCCCTGCGCGCTACGACCTCGGGCTTCTCGATGCGCTTGCCGTCGTGCCAGTCGGGCACGGTGACCTCGAAATCGGAGTCCGAGAGACCGCTCGAACGGTCCCGGAAGTGCGGATACGCGAGGAAGAGCTTGTCACCCTTTCGTGAACTGACCACATCCGGAACGGACTTCGCCCGCACGTACGTCAGCACGTCCACCAGCACATCGGCCCGGCCCCGCGCCACAGCGGCGAGCCGCAGCCTCTCGGCGACCTTGATCAGGCGCGCCACGCCGTCGTTCCAGTACATGTCCATGAGCGGCGCCGCGAGCTCCAGCTTGTGGCGGCGGACCTCCTGGGAGTCCCGGAGGAAATTGGGGCCGAACTGCTGCATCATGCCGACCGTGAAGGGCCGGACCATCAAGAAGTCCCGCTTCGGCCCGGCGGGTTCGAGCCGGTGGATCAGTGCCATCATGGCTCGCATGGAGTCGAAGCGCCATTCATAGGTGCCGCTCTTGGTGACGTGCTTTCCGTCGTCCCGGCCGACCAGGTAATAACAGGTGTAATTGGAGATGACGGATACCCCGGCACCCCGCAGATACGCCTCCATGGTGAAGAGCGCGTCCTCACCGGTCTTGAGACCCTCGTCGAATTTCAGGCCGATTCGCTCCAGCAGTTCACGCCGGAAGAGTTTCTG
Source organism: Streptomyces sp. NPDC058239 (assembly GCF_042882185.1). Classification (NCBI taxonomy): domain Bacteria; kingdom Bacillati; phylum Actinomycetota; class Actinomycetes; order Kitasatosporales; family Streptomycetaceae; genus Streptomyces; species Streptomyces sp. NPDC058239. Next base: position 40,790 of record NZ_JBHVWS010000026.1, on the reverse strand, counting down.
CGCACTCAGCGTGTAAATGACCTTTGAATTGTATACATTGACCCGGTCCTTGGTGGCTGTCCACATCGACCGGGGCGCTCCTCGATTGACCCCGACCACCTTGCCGAGCACCACGTCGGTTTTCGCCCGGTCGGCCGTAGCGACCATCCGTTCCAGAGCCTCTTCGCCGAAGTAGTCGTCCGCGTCGAGGAAGAAGACATAGCGGCCCCGCGCCATGCCGAGACCCACGTTGCGCGGCCCGCTGGGGCCGCCGGAATTCGCCTGCCTGACCACCCTGGTCGGAACCGCGGACCGGGCCGCGAACTCCTCCAGGTACTCGCCGGTGCCATCGGTCGAACCGTCATCGACCGCCACGATCTCGATCCGGTGGGCACCGATGGTCTGGGCCTCCACCGATTCGAGGCAGCGAATGAGGTAGGGCATCGCTTCGTATGCACCGATGATCACAGTTACGTCAGGGCTTGGCTTCTCGTTCACACCAACAGAAGACAGTCGTCCCCGAGCGTTGGTTGCCCCGACACCACACGCCCGAAGCGTGAGCCTTATCACAAAGGCCCGGCACAACCCTTTCAGGGGCTATGCCGGGCCAGGTGGATCGTGCTAACGAACCAGGCGGATTCTCAGCCGCTCACGCGTTCGCCGAGGTTTCTCGCCAGGCCCGCGTTCCGGGCCTCCGACTTGACTGCGAGCGCCTTCACGGCCGTGCCGAACTGCACGATCGATGTGGGCTCGTCCGGGCCGAGGAGGTACTCCTTCAGCTCACGCCGGTCGACCGCCAAGGTGTCCGCGGCAGGATCCACCACCGCAGCGAGCAGGGCGTCCAGCTCGGTCGCGGCATTGGACAGGATGACCGCGGCACGGACCGCGGTGTTCTGCCTACGGAATTCGTCCTCACCCAGCGCAGCCGAATCGGTGACCGCGTACGGCTTGCCGCTCGCGATGAAGTCCGACACCACGCTGGAGATGTCCGAGACCATGGCGTCCGACTCGTTGAAGCAGTCGTACAGACGCATCCGGGCGCCCGTGATGACCTTGTGCTCCCACCAGCCGAGCGCACGCCAGGAGGCAGCGTTCCACTCGTCCTTGAGCCGCGCGATCTCGGCCTCGCGCGCCGGGTCGGCCAGCGAGTCGCGGGACATCTCGGCCTCGTCCCCGGCGACGTGGCCGCCGCTCGACAGCGCCTCCAGCCGCGCTTCGATACGGGCCAGTTCGGCCCGCGCCTCGGCCTGCACCGGCTGGAGCGCGGCCGATTCCTTCGCCCAGCGGGGGTCGGTGGCGCGCTCGACGCCCGCCTTCTCGATCATCGCCGTGATCCGCTGGTGCACGGCCTTGGCCTTGGCGCTGCGGGTGCCCGTGAAGGGGTGCGGCTTGTAGAGCAGCCGGACCGGCTTCTCGGAGTGCAGCAGCCGCTTGACGATGTTCTCGCCGGCCAGCAGCAGCGAGGTGTTGCCCGGGTTGTCGTCCCAGCCTTCCCAGGTGGGGGCGTACAGCACGGTCGGGATCGGGTTCTTCGGCGCACCGGTCCACGACTGGATGGTGGCCAGCTGCGGGCGGCCCACCTCGACGATGTCCTCGTCGCGCACACCGACATCGGCCAGCGCGTAACGGTCCCGGCCGGCCCGGCCCGCGGTCCATACCTCGTCGTAGGCCTTGCTGTAGGGGTTGACGCTGGCGAGCTTGTCGCTGTCGCCGTGGCCGATGAATACGTGCTTCATCGTCGGCACCCGGAGCAGGTGGATGTTCTTGCCGACGTTGGCCGCGTAGAGCGCGACCCGAACCGACGAGAGGTCCAGATTCATCAGGTGCACGCCGCCGGGCACACAGATCATCGGCACCGATGTCGTGTTCAGTTGAGGAACTATCGTGCGCTCACGCAGCAGGATCAGCGGGCGTCCGTCGAGCTGCGCCATGGTCTCCAGCCACATGTTGACCTGGTAGGCCGAATCCTTGGAGCCGGAGAAGTAGAGAGCCACGGTCGGCTGGTACTCGCGCAGCCAGTTGTCCACCGCGCCCAGCACCTTGGCCTCGGGCGCCACGAGCCGCTTCGGACGGATGTACGGGAGGAGCGCCGCCAGGTAGCCGACCGCGAGAACCAGTGTGGTGGCGAGGCCCGCATAGGCGAAGCCGTTGGCGTCGGTCTCGACCGCGACCAGCACACCCACCATCGCGAAGATGTCCAGATGGAGCATCTTCTCCGCGGGGCGGTTCATCAGCAGCGCCGGCGGGGCGTCCGGGATCCGCACCTGCTCCAGATCGATGTTGAGCGTGACCACCGGGAGCTTGCGGCGGAGCTTGATGAGGGTGACCGTCGCACTCTGCGGTGCCTGGAGACCGTAGAAGGCCAGCAGGCAGGCAACCGTCACGTAGAACAGCGTCTGCTCTCCGTACCCCATACGGGAGAGCAGCAGGATCAGCAGCAGCTGGCGGACCAGGAAGCGGATCGAGAGCCCCGCGCGGACCGCGGCGAGCCGGTTGACCAGGTAGCTGCCGCAGTGGTGCAGATACTGGTCGGCGATATAGGTCACCGCGGCGGCGCCCGCGAAGAACCACAGATTGGGGATTATTGCCGCGAGCATTATGCACGGGAATCCCAGGGCCATGAGAAGAGCGGCGGCCAGCTCCGAACCACTGCCTACTCGAGCCATGCGAATGGCTTTCGAAATCACGAAGTACCGCTCCCGAGGATGCCGACTGATTACCTTGCGGGGAAAATGTGAAGCCTGAGCTTCACGAATTCGGACCCCTGCAGTTCGCACGCGGCGTCCACAGAGGTCCGAATAGTCGATTGTCAAGCAGTATTACACATCGGCCTGTCGGTCCAGGACATCGGCCAGCGCCTGTTCGAAGCCCGATGCCTCGGAGGCACCTCGGGTCGGGTCCTGCTGCCGCACGTCGATGACATGGCCGGTCATCTCGGAGAGCAGGACGTCGAGGGAAGTCCTGGCGACCGCCTCGGAGGAGAGCAGCGTGCCCGCGGGCTCGTCGCCGAACGCCTTGGTCCGCATCGGGGTGGCGGTGCGCTCGGGGTTCACACAGTTCACCCGCACTCCGTCGCCCGCCCACTCGTCCGAGAGCGCCTGGGTGAGGTTCACCATGGCGGCCTTGGTCGACGAGTAGAGGCTGTACTCGGCACGGCCCCGGGTATAGCTGCTGGAGGTGTAGAGCAGCAGCTGGCCCTTGGTCTCGGCGAGGTACTTGTACGAGGCACGGGCGATCTGCACGGGCGCCAGGTAGTTGACGTTCAGTGCTTCCTGGATGGTCGTGTTGTCCGTCTCGGCCAGCTTGCCGATGCGGAGCACGCCCGCGGTGTTGATCACGTAGTCGACGCGGCCGGTGTCCGCGTACGCCTTGGAGAGCGCGTCGTCGACGTGCTCCGGGTTCTCCACATGCGTACCGGTGGTGGAGCGGCCCAGGGCGTAGACGGAGGCGCCGTAGGACTCGGCGAGCGCCGCGATGTCCGCGCCGATGCCGTACGAGCCGCCGAAGACGACAAGGGTCTTACCGGTGAGCAGCTCACGGTAGGCGGCGTCGTCGGTCGGCTGCGGGACGGCCGTGGAGGCCAGCTGGAAGAGCTTGTCCGCGATGAAGACGTCGACCGGCTGGGTGACCTTCATGTTGTACTCGTCGCCCGCGACCACGTAGATCGGCACGTCGGGGAGGTACTTCAGGACGACCGAGCAGTCATCGGTGGCCTGGAAGTTCGGGTCGCCCGCGGCGACCTCGTACGCCCGGCGGATCGTGGAGAGCTTGAAGGCCTGCGGCGTCTGGCCGCGGCGCAGCCGGGAGCGGTCGGGCACATCGGTGATGAACTCGCCGTCGCCGCCGTGGGTGCGGGTCACGATGATCGTGTCCGCGGACGGGATGGCGACGTCGACCGCCTGGTAGCGGTCCAGGGCGTCGACGCAGTCCTTGATGACACGCTGCGAGAGCAGGGGGCGCACGGCGTCGTGGAAGAGAACGTTGCGGTCCTCTCCCTCGGCCAGGCCCTCGCCCAGCGCCGCGATGGCGCGCTCGGTGGTCTCGTTGCGGGTGGAGCCGCCCTCGATCACCTTGGTGACCTTGGTGAGTCCGGCCTTGGCCACGATCTTCTCCACGTCGGGCACATAGCCCGGAGCCATCAGCACGATGACGTCGTCGATGGAGTCGGCCTGCTGGAAGATCGACAGCGTGTGCTCGATGACAGCCTTGCCTGCGATCTTCAGCAGCTGCTTGGGAATGGACAGACCCACGCGCTGGCCGGTCCCGCCGGCGAGCACGACTGCTGTGGTTCGGGCTTTGGCTATGTGCTGAGCAGACACAGACGACCTACCTTGAGGGCTGGGAGATACAGCGATGGTTGCACTCTCCGTTACCGTCTCGCAAGGCGGACGTCGGCTGCCGCACGCCGTATCGACACCTTCTGTTGCCTTGCGATCAGGGCGAACACCGGAATTGACGCTTCCCTGCCGGGTGACCGACGCCACACGACTGAGCGGCATGAATCACCCTTGAGCGGGTTCGGTTACGCCGGTCACACGGCGCGGAGAACGCGCCCGGCGCCGGACGGACTCGCAGAACAATTCCGGCCCGCGCCGGTCCACCGTCAAAAACCGGGAGAATTCGTCGAACTAACGAAGAACCACGTCGCCGTACCACTAAACGTAGCGAA
>NZ_JBHVWS010000026.1:0-36132 GCF_042882185.1 Streptomyces sp. NPDC058239 | reverse complement strand
CCCGTCCGGGTTACCCACCCCAAACTATTGCGGGCATTAAATCCCCATCTCGGGTTTGGTGTTCCCCCGGCCCCTGGGCGCCTACAACGCCCCGGGGCCCGATGTTACACCATTAAAAGGTCGGGCGGCCGCCGGTCCACGGTCTAGAACGGGTTGAAGTCGTCGAACTCGCGCTGCACCTCGTCGCGTTCCGTCTCACGGTCGCGACGGCGCTGTGCTGCCGGGCGCGGCGCTTCGAGACGGTGGTCCTCGCCACGCCGGCCGAGCATCTCCGCACCCGCCGCCATGGTCGGCTCCCAGTCGAAGACGACCGCGTTGTCCTCGGCACCGATGGCCACGCCGTCGCCCGCTCGGGCGCCGGCCTTCATCAGCTCGTCCTCGACACCGAGACGGTTGAGGCGGTCCGCCAGGTAGCCGACGGCCTCGTCGTTGTTGAAGTCGGTCTGCCGTACCCAGCGCTCCGGCTTCTCGCCGCGCACCCGGTAGAGGCCGTCCTCCTCCTTGGTGACGGTGAAGCCAGCGTCGTCGACGGCCTTCGGGCGGATGACGATACGGGTCGCCACCTCCACAGGCTTGGCCGCACGCGCCTCGGCGATGACGCCCGCGAGCGCGAAGGAGAGCTCCTTCAGGCCGGTACGGGCGACGGCGGACACCTCGAAGACGCGGTAGCCGCGCGCCTCCAGGTCCGGGCGGATCATGTCGGCGAGGTCCTGGCCGTCCGGGATGTCGATCTTGTTGAGGACGACGATGCGGGGCCGGTCCTCCAGGCCGCCGTACTGCTTCAGCTCCTCCTCGATCATGTCGAGGTCGGAGACCGGGTCGCGGTCGGACTCCAGCGTCGCGGTGTCCAGTACGTGCACGAGCACCGAGCAGCGCTCCACGTGCCGCAGGAACTCCAGGCCGAGGCCCCGGCCCTGACTGGCGCCCGGGATCAGGCCCGGGACGTCGGCGATGGTGTAGACGGTGCTGCCCGCGGTGACCACGCCGAGGTTGGGGACGAGGGTCGTGAAGGGGTAGTCGGCGATCTTCGGCTTGGCCGCCGACAGGACGGAGATCAGCGAGGACTTGCCGGCGCTCGGGTAGCCCACCAGCGCGACATCGGCGACGGTCTTGAGCTCCAGGACGATGTCCCGGGCCTCACCGGGCTCGCCGAGCAGCGCGAAGCCGGGGGCCTTGCGCCGGGCGGAGGCCAGTGCGGCGTTGCCGAGGCCGCCGCGGCCGCCCTGGCCGGCGACGAACGTGGTGCCCTGGCCGACCATGTCGGCCAGCACGTTGCCGTTCCTGTCGAGCACGACCGTGCCGTCGGGGACCGGCAGGACAAGGTCCTGGCCCTCCTTGCCGGTGCGGTGGTCGCCCGCGCCGGGCTGGCCGTTGGTGGCCTTGCGGTGGGGGTGGTGGTGGTAGTCGAGGAGCGTGGTGATGTCCTGGTCGACGACCAGGGTCACATCGCCGCCACGGCCGCCGTTGCCGCCATCCGGGCCGCCGAGCGGCTTGAACTTCTCACGGTGAACGGAGGCACAGCCGTGGCCTCCGTTACCCGCGGCGACATGCAGCTCGACGCGGTCCACGAAGGTGGTCATGGTTGGAACCTCCAGTTACGTACATACAGAAATGTCTCACTCGTGCTGTCCCCCCATGGGAGAAAGCCGTCTCTCATGGGAGAAACACGCGAAAGGCGGACCCACTTCCCGTACGGGAAGTGAGGTCCGCCTCCGCAGAAACCGCTCGACGAGCGCCGAAAATCAGCCGGCGATCGGAACGATGTTCACGACCTTGCGGCCACGGTGCGTGCCGAACTCGACCGCACCGGCGGCGAGTGCGAACAGCGTGTCGTCGCCACCACGGCCGACGCCCGTGCCCGGGTGGAAGTGGGTGCCGCGCTGGCGGACCAGGATCTCACCGGCGTTGACGGCCTGACCGCCGAAGCGCTTCACGCCGAGCCGCTGAGCATTGGAATCGCGCCCGTTCCGGGTGGACGATGCGCCCTTCTTGTGTGCCATGTCTCCTCAGTCCCTTACTTCGCAGCCGCGGGGATACCGGTGACCTTGATCGCCGTGTACTGCTGACGGTGACCCTGGCGACGGCGGTAGCCGGTCTTGTTCTTGTAGCGAAGGATGTCGATCTTCGCGCCCTTGTGGTGGTCCACGATCTCGGCCTGGACCTTGATCCCGGCCAGCACCCACGGGTCGCTGGTCACGGCGTCGCCGTCGACCACGAGCAGGGTCGAGAGCTCGACCGTGTCGCCAACCTGGGCAGTGGAAATCTTGTCAACCTCAACGATGTCACCGACAGCAACCTTGTGCTGGCGGCCACCGCTGCGCACGATGGCGTACACGCGGATCTCTCTCTCGCTCGGAACGGATCCCCTGATGCCAGCCGCCCGCACAGGCCGAAGCCCGCGACGATCCGGAAGGATGAGCGGCCTCTCCTGACGGACGAGTCCACCAGGAGGAATGTGCTCAGGGGTGGGCGCACATGGGAAACACGCCGAGGGTCAAGGTTACGGGGCCGCCCCCGGGCGGTCAAACCGGGCCTGTGCGGACCGATCCCCCGGCCCTCACGTGCTAGCTTGTCCACTTTCGTTACTCTCCGTACACCCTGAGGCCGCCGATGCCCCGCTCCGTCCCGCTCGGTCGTACCTGGCTGCTGGCCCTCCTGGTGTCCGCCGTCTATGTGCTGGCGCAGCTGACCGCAGGAACCTCCTGGACGCTCTTTCCCGACTCCTACCGGTACGCCCGTGCTGCCGAGGAGTACCTCGGGGCCGACCGGGGGGAGGCACACCGGGCCGCACTCTCCGCCTTCTGTACGAGCCGGGCGGAGGAGGTCGTCCGGAGCGAGAAGCTCGATCCGCTGACCGGTGAGGCCGGGCCCGGCGCGGCCGGGGCGGCGAGCCGGGCCGAGTGTCTGGCGCGGTGGTCCCACGCCCCCGACATCACCACCGGGGACTCCCGCTACCAGTCGATCTTCTCGTCCCGGCCCGGCTATCCCCTGCTCGCCGCACCCTTCGTCGGAGCGCTCGGAGTGATCGACGGTATGCGGGCGCTCGGGCTGCTTCTGGCCGTGGGCGGCTCCCTTACCGTCTGCGGGCTGCTGCGCGGCGCCGGACTCTCCCCCGCGGCCGCCGTGGCCGGTCAGATCGCCTTCCTCGCCTCGCCGCTCGGCCGGTGGAGTCTCCAGGCGCTGAGCGAGGGCCTGGTCACGGTCTGCGTGCTCGGCGCGGTGTGGGGCGGGGTGCTCATGGCGCGGGACAGACGTGCGGCAGGTGCGGCGCTGTTCATCGGCTCCCTGGCCGTCTGCACGGTCACCCGTTACTCGACGGCACTGGTGCTGGCCGCTCTGATCGCGGTCGCGATGCTCGTCTCCTGGCTCCTGCGGCGGTCCCGGACAGACCTGTCGCTCGCCGGGGCGGCCACGGGATGCGCCGCCGCCGTGGCGCTCGTGATGAAGCTGCTCGGGCTGCCCTCGTCGGAGGTCACCCTCCAGGACACCTTCACCCGCCATTTCCGTACCCCCGAGGTTCCGGATCCCTGGACCAGGCTGGTCGATCTCGATCTGGAGTACTGGAGTCACTGGATGGGCGAGCAGGCCGCAATGCCATTCTTCCTGGTGGCCACGGTGGTCGCGCTGTGGGTGCTGCTGCGTCGCGGCGGGGTGCTGGGTCCGCTGGCCTGCGCGGTGACGCTGACCGGCGCCCTCCAGATCGCGGCGCATCCCCTGGTTCAGGAGGCCGACCGGCTGGGGGTACTCATGTGGATACCGGTGACACTCGGAATTGCCTTGATTACAGAAGCAGTTCTGGACTTTCCCTCACTTCCGTTTGACCGTACGGTCCGAGTTCCTGCCTCAACAGTGGAGCCGTACCGTGCCAACACCACAGATCCCTGATGAACTCCTGGCCAACATCGCCCGGCGCGCGGTCGCCCGGCTGGCCCGCACCGACCGGCCGTTCGTCGCCGAGCGAGTCCTGGGTGTCTGCGCGCACCGCGTGCGGAGCCGTCGGCTCAAGGCGGACCTGCTCGGCGAGGCGGCCGCTGCCCAGCTCGACCGGGGCCTCGTCCCCCGCCATCTCGTCCAGGCGTACGCCGCCGAGCTGTCCTACGCGGACAGCCGGCTCAAGGCGGGCCACAGGAAGGAGGCCGCGGCGGCTCTCAGCCGGGCACTGCTGCTGGCTTTCCACCGGGTTCCGCACGTCGACCGGCTCCACTCCCCCTTTTCGGACGACCCGGCCGGCTTCACCGCCCGGCTGCGCGGCAGTGCCACCGCCCGCGCGGTGGCCGCGCCCCGCGGCCGGAAGACACCTCACGCCGCGCCCCCGTCCGGCCGGCCGTTGCGCCTGCTCGTGGTGAATCTGGCCAACGCCAACTTCCTGGGTCTGCTCACCGAGCGTTATGCGAACCATCCCGGTGTCCAGCTCCGCACCCTGGACCTGGCGGCCGATCCGGCACTCGCCCCATTGGCCAAGGGACTGCAGCGAATGATCGAGCTGCCGCTCGGAGGCCAGGCCGCGTACGGAGCCGCGGTCGAGGCTGCGCTCCGCCCCCATCTGGACTGGGCGGACACAGTCTTCGTCGAATGGTGTTCCACGGCCGCCGCGTTCATGACCCTGGTCGATCCCGGCAGGACCCGGATCGTCGTCCGGCTCCACAAGTACGAGTCGTTCACCCACTGGCCGCACATCATGGACTTCTCCCGGGTCGACGATGTCGTTTTCATCGCGGAGCACATGCGGGAGATGACCACCGCTGCCCTCCCCCGGCTGCTCGCTCCCGACGCGCCGCGCCTTCATTTCCTGCACAACGCGCTGGATCTGCGGCGGTTCGACCGTCCCAAGAGCGATGACGCGCGGTTCACCGTGGGCCTGGTGGGGATCGGGCAGATCGCCAAGGACCCGCGCTGGGCGCTGGAGGTGCTCAGGCTGCTTCGGGCCCGGGACGAGCGGTACCGCCTGCTCATGGTCGGCGGCGGGATCGACCCCGCGCCGAGCGCGGCGGCCTCGGCCTATCACTCGGCCCTGGAGAAGGATCTTGCCGAACTGGAGCCGACGGGTGCCGTGCGCAGGCTCGGGCCGAGCGACGACGTACCCGGTGTGCTCACCGAAGTGGGAGTGATCCTCAGCAGTTCGGTGCGTGAGGGCTGTCATGTCGGTCTCATGGAAGGGGCGGCAGCCGGCGCCGTGCCGGTCGTCCGGGACTGGCCGTTCGTGGCCGGACGTCCGCACAGCACGCGCACCCTCTTCCCCGAGGACTGGATCGTCACCACCCCGCAGCAGGCCGCAGAGCGCATCCTCGCCCTCACCGCGTCGGAGGAGATCCGGGCCACGGCCGGGCGCGAGGCGTCCCGGTACGCACTTGCGACCTGGGACTGGGAGATCGTTCGGAGCGACTACGACCGCCTGCTGCTGGGCGAGGGCCAGGACGTATGCTCACCGGGCGAAGACGCCCTCCGGAAGGCACAGATGTGAGTTACAGAGTCCAGCCCACCGCCCAGGTCGACGAGAGTGCCGAGATCGGGGCCGGCAGCAGCGTCTGGGAGCTCGCCCAGATCCGTGAACAGGCCCGGCTCGGCGAGGGCTGTGTGGTCGGACGCGGCGCCTACGTCGGCACGGGTGTCCGGATCGGCGACAACGTCAAGATCCAGAACTATGCGCTCGTGTACGAACCCGCCGAGCTTGCCGACGGTGTCTTCATCGGCCCGTCGGTGGTCCTCACCAACGACCACAATCCGCGCTCCGTCGACCCCGACGGCAAGCAGAAGCGGGGCGGCGACTGGGAGGCCGTCGGAGTGAAGATCGCCGAAGGGGCGTCTCTGGGCGCCCGTTCGGTCGCCGTCGCCCCGGTCCGGATCGGCCGCTGGGCCATGGTCGCGGCCGGTGCGGTGGTCACCAAGGACGTCCCCGACTTCGCTCTGGTCGTCGGCGTCCCGGCCCGGCAGGTCGGCTGGGTCGGTCACGCCGGTGTGAAGCTGATGGAGAGTGCGGGGGAGCCGGGCACGTGGGAGTGCCCGCAGACGGGTGCGCGCTACCGCGAGACCGGCGAGTCCACGCTCGTCGAGGCCGGGCCCGCCGCGTCGTAGGCACGCCGAAGCGGAACGCGCGAGGGGCCCCGGTCGACCGTGTCGGCCGGGGCCCCTCGTACGCGTACGGTGATCAGCCGCCGATGACGACGCGGCGGACGCCCTCCCAGCGGGCCGGGTCCGTCGTGCGACGGCCGTCGACCAGGACGCGGACGTCCGGGAGATCGGCGGCGGCGAGCTCGCGGTACTCGGCGTGGTCGGCCTGGAGGATCGCGGCGGTGACGGTCTGGCCCTCGTGCGGGACGAGACCGTGCGCGGTCAGCTCCTCGGCCGTGTACATCGGGTCCGAGACGAACGGCACCGCACCGCGTGCCTTCAGTGCCTCGACGGTCGGGAAGACGCCGGAGAAGGCCGTCTCCTTCACACCGCCGCGGTAGGCCGCGCCCAGCACCAGCACACCGACCCCGTCCAGGTCGCCGTAAGCGGCGGCGAGCAGGTCGACCGCGTACTCGGGCATGGCCGCGTTGGCCTCGCGTGCCGAACGCACCACGGTCGCCGAGGGGTCGTTCCAGAGGTACATCCGGGGGTAGATCGGGATGCAGTGGCCGCCGACGGCGATGCCCGGCTGGTGGATGTGGCTGTACGGCTGGGAGTTGCAGGCCTCGATGACCTTGAGGACGTCGATGTTCTGCTGGTCGGCGAAGCGTGCGAACTGGTTCGCCAGACCGATGTTGACATCGCGGTAGGTCGTCTCGGCGAGCTTGGCCAGCTCGGACGCTTCCGAAGTACCCAGGTCCCAGACGCCGTTGGGGCGCGGCAGGTCCGTACGGTCGTCGAAGTCCAGGACCGACTCGTAGAACGACACACCGTGCGCGGCCGATGCCTCGTCGATCCCGCCGACCAGCTTCGGGTAGCGGCGCAGGTCCGCGAAGACCCGGCCGGTGAGCACCCGCTCCGGGGAGAACACCAGGTGGAAGTCTTCCCCGGCCTTGAGGCCGGAGCCCTCTTCGAGCATCGGCGCCCAGCGGGTACGGGTGGTGCCGACCGGCAGCGTGGTCTCGTAGCTGACGAGGGTGCCGGGCTTGAGACCGGCGGCGATCGCCTCGGTCGCGGAGTCCATCCAGCCGAAGTCCGGCGTGCCCTCCGCGTCCACGAAGAGGGGTACGACGACCACGACGGCCTCGGACCGGGCGACCGCGGACGCGGTGTCCGTCGTCGCGGTCAGCAGCCCCGCCTCGACGGTCTCCTTGAGTTTGATGTCGAGGTCGTGCTCACCGGGGAACGGCTCGACACCGGCGTTGACCAGCTCGACGACCTTCTCGTTGACGTCGGCGCCGATCACCCGGTGGCCCTTGGCGGCGAACTGCACGGCAAGCGGCAGACCGATCTTGCCCAGGGCGACTACACAGATGTTCATGGTTACTTCCTCTTGGAGCGCTTGGCGCCGGTCAACAGGGATCGCAGCCGCGAACCCAGCGGTTTCTTGGGCGGATGGAGCGGGCCGGTGCTGATCACCATGCGCCCCTTCGGGTTCACCCGGGCCGCGACGCGGTAGGGGTCGTCGGCCCCCCACCGCCGGGCGAGCGGCATGGGATGTCCCTTGCCGCGTACCGGAATCTCGTAGGTCCGGCCCCCCGCGTCGACGGAGACCCTGAGCCCGAGCTTGGCCTGCTCGCGCCGGAGCGGAATCCTGGCGGTGATCAGGGTGGCTTCGCCGCCCGGCGCGGGAGTGCGACTGAAGTCACCCACGGGAGCGGGGAGTTGCTGGCCCTTGTCGAGACAGCGGGCGCCGGCCTTGTCAGCGGACGTGGGCAGGCTGCCCGAAGCGAGCCGCACGTACACCGAATCCGTGTCGCCCAGCACGGGGACCCGTACTGAGACGTCGAGCGCGAACCCGTCACCGTCCTGGTACCAGTCGGCGGACTGGAGTTCGGTACCGGAGCCGAGCCGCCCCACCACCGTGCCGATCAACTTGAAGCTGCTGTCGGGCAGGGCGTAGAGGCTGTCGCGGAAGCCCGGGTAACGGGCGTACGCGTTGCCGTCTTCCAGCACGGTCGGAGGCATCGTGCCCGAGGTGTCCATGCGGACCAGCTCGGTCAGCTCTTCGACCTGGCCCGCGAACACCCAACGGAAGCGGAGCCGCTCGGGGACGCTGAGCCGGTGTTCCATGGAGTCGAAGGAGGTGCCGTAGTGGTCCTCCATGAACTCCGCGGTGGCGCGCACACACTCTGCGCGCCGTTCCGGTGTCATGGCCAGGAAGTTCTCACCGAAGATCCAGGCCAGGTCGACCTTGAGCAGACGTATCGCAAAGGCGTCGTAGAGCTCACCGGGGCCGGCCAGTTCGAGGAGCTTGTCCAGCGCGTACGCGCACACCTTCAGACGGTTCTCGAACCTCGCCCGGTAGGTGATGTTGCTGTCGTCGCCGCGCCGGACGGCGTAGTAGCAGTCGTAGTCGGCGACCACCGAGATGGTCTTGGCCCGGACGTACATCTCCAGTGTGAACGGCATGTCGCAGCTGACCGGCAGGTCCTCTGCGTACCGGATGTCGTGCTCTTCGATGAGGGCACGCTTGTACATCTTGGTGTTGGAGATCGCGTAGAGCGCCCCGGAGCCGATCAGCGGGATGTTCGCCTCCGTGGAGCGGAAGACGGCCCGGGGTATCGACCGGTCGCCGACGGCGACCATCTTGCCGAGCACGACGTCCGAGTCGCTCGCGTCGGCCATGGCGACCAGGCGCTCCAGCGCCTCGGGGCCGAGGTAGTCGTCAGAGCCCACGAAGAAGACGTAGCGGCCGGCCGCCTTGGCGAGCGCCACGTTGTTCGGCCGGGCCGGTCCCCCGGAGTTCTCCTGGTGGATCACCGTGAAGGTTCCGGGGAACCGGTCCGCGAAGCGGTCGAGCTCCTCCCCGCTGCCGTCGGTGGACCCGTCGTCCACGGCGATGATCTCGATCCGACCGAGCCCGATGCTCTGCCCGACGAGTGACTCCAGACACTCCGTCAGGGAAGGCATGGTGTTGTACACGGCCACGACGACCGTAACGTCAGGAACAGCGAGGACATCGGGTCTGCCGGTCACACGGTCACCTCGGTGGCTCTCTCGACGGATACGCGCTTACTACCGGGAAGCAGCCTCGTGTACACGTCGTCGAGGGCCGCCGCCTGGGCTTCCCAGGTCCACTGGTCGAGCAGCCCGGGCTTGTCATAGACATCCCGGTACTTCTTCGGATCCGCCAGGACCGCCTTCACCGCGCGGATGTAGTCCGCCACGTCCTCGGCCTTGAAGATCTCGCCCTGCCCGGTCTGCGCGACCATGTCCCCCATCGTCTTCACATCGCTCACCACGAACGGCAGCCGCGCGTGCGAGTACTCGAAGAACTTGGTGATCAGGGCGATCTCGTGGTTCGGCCAGTGGTGGATCGGGATGACGCCGAGATCCGCCGTCGCCAGGAAGGGCACGACCTGGTAGTGCGGGACGTACGGAAGGATGTGCACCCGGTCGGCCACCCCGAGCTCCTCCGCGCGCTGTGCCAGCCCTGTCATGTACGGCGACTTCGGTCGCAGCACGATGAACGCCACGTGCAGATCCGGCAGTTGGGGCAGCGACTCGACCATGATGTCCAGGCCGCGCTGCGGGGCCGCCGCACCGCTGTAGACGGAGAGCGGGACGTCGGGCCCGATCCCGCACAGCTCGCGCAGATCGGGCACCGGCTCCGCGGCCTGCTCGGGCGAGATCTCCGCATCGGGGGCGTTGAGTACGACCGCCGGAGTCGTCGCGAGTCCGTGCCTCTCGACCAGCATGTCCGCGAGGGTCGCCGAGACGGTGGTCACCGCGTCGGCGTACTTGGAGTAGGCCAGCTCGTGGATGCACTGCGCAACATGCCAACGAGGGTGCGGATCCCACGGCTTGATGCCGGGCAGGAACTCATGCGCGTCCCAGACGAGCTTGACGTCGCGCTTCGCCGCGCGCGCCCGCAGGGTGGCCCGTGCGCCGATACCCAGCATGCGGAAGTCGTTGGCGTGGATCAGATCGGGCTTCAGCTCGTCGATCACCTTGCCGTAGGCGAGGTCGAGGTCGAGCAGAAAGGGGTCGAGCCTGCGCCAGGCCCGCTGCCCCATCATGCGCTGCCAGAACGCCGTGGTGAACCGGTCGAGCGGAGCGTCCATCCGCTTGCGCCGCTGCTCCAGGGCATGGGTGCGCCGCAGACGCAGACCGACCCAGCGGCCGACCACCTTCGCGCCGAGCCGCCCCGGGAGCAGCCTGGCCTTCGACAGTGCCGACCCCTTCGAGCCCGCCTCGATGAGACGGATGTTGAGGTCGGCCCGCCACGCCTTCATCTTCTGCTTGCGGTAGGCGGCGAGCGGTCCCGGGCGGTAGGCCAGTGGGGCGCGCAGCGGGGCGCGCCGGTACTCGTGCCGGCGTCGCTGCATCGGTCCGGGCACCTTCAGCAGCCGGACCCGCGCATCGCCGAGCTGCCAGTGCTGCTCGGACTTGCCGGGTGACTTGCCGAGCAGGATCACGTCCCAGCCGGCATCGGCCGCGGAGCGCGCTTCCTTCTGTACCCGGGAGTCCCCGTTCACCCCGTTGTCGACGAGCATGACGATCCGACCGCGGCTGCCGGGCCGCGGTGTCGCGCTGTTCTCAGGATCCATGTGTGGTCAACTCTCCCGCGGAGGTCGTGACGGTACGTCCGCTCCTCGCCGATTCCAGTACCGCTGCGGCCACCTCCACCGTACGGAGTCCCTCCCGCAGCGTGCAGATGTCCTTCGAGGTGCCGCGCACCGCGTCCCGGAAGAGCTCGTGCTCGACGAGCAACGGCTCGCGCTTCGGAATCGCGTAGCGAATCATGTCGCCCTCGGAGACACCCCGGAAGGCCTGGAGCGCCTCCCACTCGGTGGCCACTGCGGCGTTCGAGTGGAAGGTGAGGTCGGCGGTGAGGGTGTCGGCGATGAAGGTGCCGCGCTCACCGGTCACGGAGGTGAAACGTTCCTTGAGCGGGCTCAGCCAGTTGACCAGGTGGTTGACCATGGTTCCGTCGGAGAGCCGGCCCACGGCGGAGACCATGTCCTCGTGCGGACGGCCGGACTTCGACACCGTGTGGGCGGAGATCGAGGTGTAGGTCTGGCCCGTCACCCAGCCGGTCAGGTCGATGTCGTGGGTGGCGAGGTCCTTGACGACGCCGACATCGGCGATGCGGTGCGGGAACGGGCCCTGTCGGCGGGTGACGACCTGGAAGACCTCGCCCAGCTCCCCCGCCTCCAGCCGGGCACGCATCGACCGCAGCGCCGGGTTGCAGCGCTCGATGTGGCCGACACCCGCCACCAGGCCGCGCGACTCGAAGGCGTCGACCAGCCGTCGGGCGCCTTCCACCGTGTCGGCGACCGGCTTCTCGATCAGCGCGCAGACACCGGCCTCGGCGAGCTGGAGGCCGACTTCCTCGTGCAGCGCGGTGGGGCAGGCCACGACCGCGTAGTCGACACCGAGGGCGATGAGCTCCTCGACCGTGGACAGTACGGGAGCACCCTGCGCCCAGCCGTTCTTGTCCCCCATCGGGTCGACGACGCCGACCAGTTGTACGTCGTCCAGGCCGGCCAGCACACGGGCGTGGTGGCGGCCCATCGAGCCGAGGCCGATCAGACCGGCTCTCAGTTCTGCGGTCACTGCATGTCTCCCAGCGAGTTCACGGCGCCGACGATGCGGTCCAGGTCCTCCGGCGTCAGCGAAGGATGTACGGGCAGCGAAACGACCTCGGCGGCGGCACGCTCGGTCTGCGGCAGATCCCAGATCCGGCCCGCCTTCTGGTCGGGCTCCCAGTACGGCTTCAGCCGGTGGATCGGAGTCGGGTAGTACACGGCGTTGCCGATGCCCGCCTCGCTCAGCCTGGCCATGGCGGCGTCACGGTCACCCTGCACCCGAATGGTGTACTGGTGGTAAACGTGGCGTGCACCGTCGGCGACGGGCGGGACGGTGACGTTGGGCGCGGTGATGTGCCGGTCGAGATACGCGGCGTTGGCGCGCCGCTGCTCGGTCCAGCCGAGCA
The DNA here is from genome assembly GCF_042882185.1 of Streptomyces sp. NPDC058239. Classification (NCBI taxonomy): domain Bacteria; kingdom Bacillati; phylum Actinomycetota; class Actinomycetes; order Kitasatosporales; family Streptomycetaceae; genus Streptomyces; species Streptomyces sp. NPDC058239. The sequence goes on along the minus strand of NZ_JBHVWS010000026.1, from coordinate 24,083 downwards.
CCTTCCCGAGCTGTACGCGCCCGACGGCGGCGGACACGTCCGTCATGCGCATGTTGGCGCCGACGATCTCATTGGCGTACCGCTGCTCCATGCCCTGATTGCGCAGCAGCCTGAGGGTGCGCGCGACCTCGGCGTCGGCGGTGGTGACCATGCCTCCTTCGAGGGAGTGCATGTTCTTGGTGGGGTAGAAGCTGAAGGTGCCGCCGGAACCGAAGGCGCCGACCGGCGTGCCGTTCAGTGCGGCGGTGTGCGCCTGGCAGGCGTCCTCGACGACCGCGAGGCCGTGCTTCCGCGCGATCGGCATCAGCGCGTCCATCGCAGCCGGGTGGCCGTACAGGTGGACGGGCATGATCGCGGCCGTGCGGGGCGTGATGGCGGCCTCGACCGCGGCCGGGTCCAGACCGAAGCTGCCCGGCTCGATGTCCGCGAAGACCACGTCGGCACCGGCCAGGCGGACCGCGTTGGCGGAGGCCGCGAAGGAGAACGACGGGACGATGACCTCGTCACCGGGGCCGATCCCCAGGGCGAGCAGCAGAAGGTGGAGGGCCGAGGTGCCCGAGTTGACGGCGACGCAGTGACGCCCGTCGACCAGCTCCGAGAAGCCCTCCTCGAAGGCCGCGACCTCCGGGCCCTGCACGACACGACCGCTGCGCAGTACGCGCACCACGGCCTCGATCTCTTCCTCACCGATCACCGGCCGGGCAGCAGGGATCGCTTCCCTGTTGTCGCTCGACATGGACATCCTCCTTGAACACCGCAAGAGCTGTGAGCGGCGATGGCTCCAAGGGCATGCGAATGTCGGATGAGGCTCCGCCGCCCCGGCGCATGGCCGATTCTGTACCAATATATTGCGCGCAAATCGCCTTTTGCCCCGAGGGCGGTGCACTCAGGGCATAAAGGCTGATTTGTCCTACCTGAAGCGGGCCGACGCGCCGGTCAGCATTCTCGGGAATGGCACATCCGACGGCAGCCGCGTCACATTATCAGGGTTTTCACAGCGGGTTTCGTAGAGGTTAAGGCCAAAGAGACGCGGCCCACATGCTCCACGTCCGCCTACCGCGCGCAAAGGAGGTGCGGGCCCCCTGAAGGGAGCCCGCACCTCCTTTGCATTGCCGTCCGACCGCTGGTCAGCTCTCGGTGTCGGCCGAGACGGAAGGCTGCGCCGACTGCTCCGCGGCAACCGTCTTCTTCGCCGCCGCCTTCTTGGCCGTCGTCTTCTTCGCGGCGGTCTTCTTGGCAGCCGTCTTCTTGGTGGCTGCCTTCTTGGCGGTGGCCTTCTTCGCGGTCTTGCGCGCCGTCTTCTTCGCCGGGGCCTCCGCTTCCGCGGCTTCGGCGGTCTCGGCGTCGGGCTTCGGCTCGATGGAACCGGTCACCACGACGACCTCTGCCGCGTCCGCACCAACGGGCGAGCCCGCGGGGGCGGTGACCTTACGGGTCACCCGGCGACGGGCACGCGGCGGGGCGGCCTCGGGGGCCACCTCTTCGGGTGCGGCCTCGGGCTGCGGGGCCTCGACGACCGGGGCCGTCACCGATACCAGTTCCTCGACCTGCTCGGCCGGGGCCGGAGAGCCCGCCGGAGCGGTCGCCTTCCGGGTCGCCCGACGGCGCGTACGGCCCTGAGGGGCCTCGGCGACCACCGGGGTCTCGGCGACCGGCTCGGGCTCCACGACCACGACCGGCTCCGGCTCGACCACCGGAGCGGGTACTGCTGCGGCCTTCGGGGCGCCGGCCGGGGCCGTTGCCTTACGGGTCGCGCGGCGTCGGCCACGGCCTCGCGAGGCGGCTGCCTCGGCCTCGGCCGGGCTGCTGTACAGCTCCTCGTCCGGGACGAACTCCGGCTCGGGCAGCGCCACCGGGGCGGCCACCTCCGCAGCCACCTCGGCCTCGGTCTCGATCTCGGTCTCGACCTCGATCTCCGCCGCGTGCTCGTGGTCCACGCCGCCCCGGCCGCGCTTCTTGGAACGCTTGCCGTTACCGCCGCCACCGACCGAGGTCGGCTGTTCCATGTGCACGATCACGCCGCGCCCGTTGCAGTGGACACAGGTCTCGGAGAAGGACTCCAGCAGGCCCTGGCCCACCCGCTTACGGGTCATCTGGACCAGGCCCAACGAGGTGACCTCGGCGACCTGGTGCTTCGTACGGTCGCGTCCCAGGCACTCCAGCAGGCGCCGCAGCACCAGATCCCGGTTGGACTCCAGCACCATGTCGATGAAGTCGACGACGACGATGCCACCGAGGTCGCGCAGCCGCAGCTGGCGCACGATCTCCTCGGCCGCCTCCAGGTTGTTCTTGGTGACGGTCTCTTCGAGGTTGCCGCCCTGACCGGTGAACTTGCCGGTGTTGACGTCGACGACGACCATCGCCTCGGTCTTGTCGATCACCAGCGAGCCGCCGCTCGGCAGATAGACCTTCCGGTCCAGCGCCTTCATGAGCTGCTCGTCGATCCGGTACGTCGCGAAGATGTCGACCTCGGAGGTCCACCGCGACAGGCGGTCCGTCAGGTCCGGCGCCACCTGCGAGACGTAACCGTGGATGGTCTCCCACGCGTCGTCGCCGCTGACGATGACCTTGGAGAAGTCCTCGTTGAAGATGTCGCGGACGACCCGGACGGTCATGTCCGGCTCGCCGTAGAGCAGCGTCGGCGCGTTGGAACTGCCGCTGCTCTTCGACTTCTTCTGGATGTCCTCCCACTGCTGCTGCAGCCGTTCGACATCGCGGCGCAGCTCGTCCTCGCTCGCTCCCTCCGCCGCGGTACGGACGATGACGCCCGCGTCCTCGGGAACGATCTTCTTGAGGATGGTCTTCAGCCGGGCCCGCTCGGTGTCGGGCAGCTTGCGGCTGATGCCGGTCATCGAGCCCTCGGGCACATAGACCAGGTAGCGGCCGGGCAGCGAGACCTGGCTGGTCAGGCGGGCACCCTTGTGGCCGATCGGGTCCTTGGTCACCTGGACGAGGACGGACTGACCGGACTTGAGCGCGGTCTCGATACGGCGCGGCCCGTGGGCCATGCCGAGCGCCTCGAAGTTCACCTCACCGGCGTACAGCACGGCGTTGCGGCCCTTGCCGATGTCGACGAAGGCGGCCTCCATGGACGGCAGTACGTTCTGCACCTTGCCCAGGTAGACATTGCCGACGTAGCTGGTGGCCTGCTCCTTGTTGACGTAGTGCTCGACGAGCACGTTGTCCTCGAGGACGCCGATCTGGGTGCGCTCGCCGTTCTGGCGGACGACCATCACACGCTCGACAGCCTCGCGGCGCGCCAGGAACTCGGCCTCGGTGATGATCGGGACGCGACGGCGACCCTGCTCACGGCCCTCGCGGCGACGCTGCTTCTTCGCCTCCATACGGGTCGAGCCCTTGATGGACTGGACCTCGTCGAAGCCGGTGCCGGGCTCCCGCTCTTCCTTCTTGCGGGGCTCGCGGACCTTGACGACCGTACGCTCCGGGTCGTCCGTGCCGTTGTCGGCGTCGGACGGGACGTCACCGCTGCGACGGCGACGACGACGGCGACGACGGCTGCTGCTGGATCCGGCGGAGGACGCCTCGTGGTCCTCGTCCTCCTCAGCCTCTTCGGACTCCTGAGCGCGCTCCTGGTCCTCCTCTGCGTGCTCGGCGGCGGCCTCTTCGCCGAGGTGCTCCGCGGCCTCGTCACCTTCGAAGGTCTCGCCACGACGGCGGCGACGCCCTCCGCGACGGCGACGGCGCGAAGGCCGGTCCCCGTACTCGTCCGTCTCCTCGCCCTCGTGCTCGGCCTCGACCTCGACCTCGCCCTCCGGCTCGGGCTCCTCCTCGGCGTGCTCCTCCACCTCAACAGCGGCGGCCGGTTCGGGCTCGGCGGCCTCACCGCGACGGCGGCGACGGCGGCGCGAACCGGCCTGCGGCGCGGCCTCGGCGGCCGGGGCCTCGGTGGTGGCGGTCGGCTCCTCGACCGTCTCGGTCTCTTCCTCGACCTCTTCGTGACGCGAAGCGGCAGCGGCGGCGGCCGCGGTCTCCGGGGTCTGGAACATCGGCTCGGCGAAGACCGGCGCCTGGAACACGGCCACGGCGGGGCGCGTCGCGCGACGGCTCTTGCGTACGGGCTCCTCGACCTTGCCGGTGAACTCGGGCCGGCCCGCGGCGGCGGTGGCCCGGCGGCGCTGACGGCCGCGCGGTGCGGCGTCCTCGGCCTCGGCGGGCTCGGCGACCTCGGCGGGCTCGGCGACCGGCTCCTCGACGGCGGCCTCGGGCAGGCTCTCGCCGGCCTCGGCCGGGGCCTCGGTGGCCTTCGGCGCACCCGCCGGAGCGGTCGCCTTGCGCACGGCACGACGGCGTCCGCGCGGGGCCTCGACGGCCTCGGTGACGGCTTCTTCCGCCACTGCTTCCGCGGGTGCGGCGGCCTCTGCCGGGGCCTCGGTGGGCTGCGGCGCACCGGCCGGAGCCGAGGCCCTGCGCCGGGTGCGGCCGCGCGGCGCGGCAGCCTCGGGCTCTGCGGCGGTCTCGGGCTCGGCACTCGCCACGGGCGTTGCTTCCTCGACGATCTCGACGGCCTCGGCGGCCTGCGGCGCACCTGCCGGGGCAGTCGCCTTGCGCACCGCGCGACGACGCTTCGGCGCAGGCGGCGCCTCCACGACCTCGGGCTCGGGCTCGGCCACGGGCTCGGCAGCGGTCTCGGCGACCTCTGCGGTCTGCGGTGCACCCGCCGGGGCAGTCGCCTTGCGGACGGCACGACGGCGGGTACGTGCAGGCGGCGCCTGCACGGCCTCGGCCTCGGCCACGGGCTCGGGCTCGGCGCTCGCGGCGGGCTCCACGACCTCGACGGCCTCGGCGGCCTGCGGCGCACCCGCCGGAGCGGTCGCCTTGCGCACGGCACGACGACGGGTACGCGCGGGCGGCGCGGCTTCTGTCGCCGGAGCGCTCTCGGCGTCGGTGGTGGTGTCGGACACTGCGGCGTCATCGGCCGGTATGGCCGGAGCGGCGGCATCCTGTGCGTCCGCCACCGGCGGGCCGGCCGGGCGGGACGCGGCACGGCGCCTGCGGCGCGGGGGCAGCTTGTCTCCGGGTGCGTTGTTCTCTTCGACGTTCCCGGTCGTGCCGGGTTCGTTGGACTGGGGCATGCGGGCGGTTCTCCCGTCAGGTTCCCGGGCGCCGCGTCTGATTCCGGTCCGGCGCGGCCCGCGTGATGTACGCGAGACCGCCGTCCGGGGCGCGGGCGCCGCACGGGAACTCAATGTCTGGCTCGCCGGTTCCGTAAGCGATGTGCGTACGGCCTGGCGAAAGTCTTATGGGTCATCGCGCGGCCCGACCCAGGTGGCTCCCGAGTCTGAGGACTGCGCTGCAACGACCGCCTTACGCGGAACCTGCACCTTCCGGCGCCGTCGCGACGGCGGTCCCGGTGGCCATGGGTGGAGCGGCCGGGGCTGCCTCGCGGTCGGGCGCGAGCGGGTCGGTCACCGTGCCGGACTCCTCGTCGAAGAGCCCCTGCGCCAGCCTGGTCACCGCTGCGGGGACCGGCGGCGCCAGGTCGGCCACAACGCGGAGACCGGACAGGACGTCGTCAGGTCGCACGGCAGGTGTCACGTGCCGAACAACCAGCCGCAGTATCGCACAGGGCTTGTCCTCGGGCCTATCAGGCTGTGGATCAAGGGCCTGCAGGTCGACCACGGCGGCGCGGGCGTCGAAGGTCCGCATGCCGTTCTTCGCCCGGCGCTGGACCTCGACGGTCTCGGCCCCGTTGAAAGCGGCCACGGCCTCGACGGCCTCCTCGGTGGAGACACCGTCGAGACGCAGCTCCCAGATGGAGGCGGTCAGCCGGTCGGCGAGACCCGAGGTGCGGGCCTCCACGGCGTCGGTGATGTCGAGACCGTCCGGGAGCGAGGCGTTGAGCAGCTCGCGCAGGACGGCCGGATCCCGGGCCTCGGTGAGGGCGATCTCCAGGAACTCGGCCTCACTGCCCGTGCCGGTGGGGGCGGCATTGGCGTACGACACCTTCGGGTGCGGGGTGAAGCCCGCCGAGTAGGCCATGGGCACCTCGGAGCGGCGCAGTGCCCGCTCGAAGGCACGCTGGAAGTCACGGTGGCTGGTGAACCGGAGGCGGCCGCGCTTCGTGTAGCGCAGTCGGATGCGCTGCACTGCCGGTGCGGGCGGCGGGCCTTCGGGCTGTCGCTTGCCCAGTGGTTCTTCTCCTCGGTGCGGGGCGGATGCGGTGGCACGCCGCCCTCGAAATGCGGGTGGCCCGGGGTGTCCGGTCCGGCTCACCCCCGCTCGGCGTTTTTCTCTCCGAGCGAGGAGATCTCTGGTTCGGGCGCCGCGCTGGGCACAGTCGTTGCACTACCCAGAGTACGCGCAAGGGGGCTCCCCAGTTCCCGGGGCTCGGGCACCCTCGGCCCGCCGACAAGTGCGCGCCATGCGTCACGGCGTGCCTGGGCCACGGTCTCGCGCGCCGTGCGCAGCGCCGCCCGGGCCGTGCGTCCCGCCTCGACGGCGGCCCGCTTGGCGGGGGCCCAGACGGCATCCCGCACGAAATGCCCCACCGGTGTGCACACCGTGCGACAGACCCAGGTCACCGGTGCCCCGATCAGGTGCCACGCCAGCCAGGCGATGGCCCGGCCGACGGCCCGCGAGATGTACCCCGCGATGCGCCAGGCGACGCCGAAGGCGGCGGCGATCTCCCGGCCGACCGGGGCGAGGACCCGCCGGTACAGCAGGCCGAGCGGTGCCACGAGCAGTGTCAGAACCAGCCACACCACCGCTGCCCACAGACCGCTCCCGACGGCCGCGATCCCGCGCGCCAGCAGTTCGAGCAGCCAGGTGATGCCATGGCCGAGCGGGGTGAGCAGCTCCCGGTACGCCCAGGCCAGCGGCCGTACGATCAGATGCTCCGCCAGCCAGGCGGCGGCGAGCGCGAGGGGCACCAGGACGTACCGCCACAGGCCGACCACCGGCCAGACGAACAGGGCGGTGAGTACCCAGCCGACCGCGGATGCGATCCCCCGCCCGGCAGGGGCGAGCAGCTCCCGGTGCACCCAGCGCAGCCCGTGCCCGATCGGGGTGAGCACCGCCTCGTACAGCCACACCACCGGCATCACGAGCCCGTACCGCACCGCCGGCACCAGCACATACCGCCAGAGCGCGACCCACGGCCAGACGAAGACCGCCGCGGCCAGCCACAGCAGCGCATGTCCCAGCGGGGTGAGCACCGCTTCGTACAGCCACACCGCAGGGGTCACCACCAGCGTCGCGAGCAGCCAGGACAGGGCCCGGCCCAGGGGGCGCAGCAGGATGCGGTCGGCGGCGCGGGCTCCCGCCACCAGTGCGTCCCAGATCATGCGTACGGGCAGGACGATCACCAGCACCACGATCCGTACCGGAATCCTGATCAGGGTGGTCAGACAGCCCTCGCCGGCTTCGTAGTGCGCGGGGGCCTGGTGCTTGCCGTAGTCCATGCCGTACATGACGCGAAGGCCCGAGCCGGGGTTTCCCGGACCGGGCCTTCGTCACCGAGCCGTCACCCGGAAGGGGTTCGGCCTACTTCACGACCGACAGCGGCAGAAGCTTCTTGCCGGTCGGGCCGATCTGGATACTGGTGTCCATCTGCGGGCAGACGCCGCAGTCGAAGCACGGGGTCCAGCGGCAGTCCTCGACCTCGGTCTCGTCGAGCGAGTCCTGCCAGTCCTCCCAGAGCCAGTCCTTGTCGAGACCGGAGTCCAGGTGGTCCCAGGGCAGGACCTCCTCGTAGGTCCGCTCACGGGTGGTGTACCAGTCGACGTCCACGCCGTGGTCGGGCAGCGTCTTCTCGGCGGCGGTCATCCAGCGGTCGTAGCTGAAGTGCTCGCGCCAGCCGTCGAAGCGGCCGCCGGACTCGTAGACCGCGCGGATGACGGAGCCGATACGGCGGTCACCGCGCGAGAGCAGGCCCTCGACGATGCCGGGCTTGCCGTCGTGGTAGCGGAAGCCGATGGAGCGGCCGTACTTCTTGTCGCCGCGGATCTTGTCGCGGAGCTTGGTCAGCCGGGCGTCGGTCTCCTCGGCGCTGAGCTGTGGGGCCCACTGGAACGGCGTGTGCGGCTTGGGCACGAAGCCACCGATGGAGACGGTGCAGCGGATGTCGTTCTGGCCGGAGACCTCGCGGCCCTTGGCGATCACATTGACCGCCATGTCACCGATCTGGAGGACGTCCTCGTCGGTCTCGGTGGGCAGACCGCACATGAAGTACAGCTTCACCTGGCGCCAGCCGTTGCCGTACGCGGTGGCGACGGTACGGATGAGGTCCTCTTCCGAGACCATCTTGTTGATGACCTTGCGCATGCGCTCGGAGCCGCCCTCGGGGGCGAAGGTGAGTCCGGAGCGACGGCCGTTACGGGTCAGCTCGTTGGCCAGATCCACGTTGAACGCGTCGACGCGGGTGGAGGGCAGCGAGAGGCCGATCTTGTCCTCGGTGTACCGGTCGGCGAGTCCCTTGGCGATCTCGCCGATCTCGGTGTGGTCCGCGGAGGAGAGCGAGAGCAGGCCGACCTCTTCGAAGCCGGTCGCCTTGAGGCCCTTCTCGACCATTTCGCCGATGCCGGTGATGCTTCGCTCCCGCACGGGGCGCGTGATCATGCCGGCCTGGCAGAAACGGCAGCCGCGGGTGCAGCCGCGGAAGATCTCGACGGACATCCGCTCGTGGACGGTCTCGGCGAGGGGAACGAGGGGCTGCTTCGGGTACGGCCACTCGTCGAGGTCCATCACGGTGTGCTTGGACACCCGCCACGGCACGCCCGACTTGTTGGGCACGACACGGCCGATGCGCCCGTCCGGGAGGTACTCGACGTCGTAGAAGCCCGGGACGTAGACGCCACCGGTCTTCGCGAGACGGAACAGCACCTCTTCGCGACCGCCGGGGCGGCCCTCGGCCTTCCAGGCACGGATGATCTCGGTGATCTCCAGGACGGCCTGCTCGCCGTCGCCGATGACCGCGCAGTCGATGAACTCCGCGATCGGCTCGGGGTTGAACGCGGCGTGGCCGCCGGCCAGCACGATCGGGTCGTCGACGGTGCGGTCCTTGGCGTCCAGCGGGATGCCCGCGAGATCCAGGGCGGTGAGCATGTTGGTGTAGCCGAGCTCGGTGGAGAAGCTCAGCCCGAAGACGTCGAACGCCTTGACCGGGCGGTGGCTGTCCACGGTGAACTGCGGGACCTTGTGCTCGCGCATCAGCTCTTCGAGGTCCGGCCACACGCTGTAGGTGCGCTCGGCGAGGACACCCTGGCGCTCGTTGAGCACCTCGTAGAGGATCATGACGCCCTGGTTGGGGAGTCCGACCTCGTATGCGTCCGGGTACATCAGCGCCCAGCGGACCTCGCACTCGTCCCACGGCTTGACGGTGGAGTTCAGCTCACCGCCGACGTACTGGATGGGCTTCTGCACATGCGGGAGCAGAGCTTCGAGCTGTGGGAAGACCGAATCGACAGACATCGCGAACTTTCGAGAGCCGGCAAGGGTGACCATCAAGCGTAACCCGATGCTCAGCCTTCCAGCGCCGCCCGCACGCGCGGCCGCGACGCCCGCTCCCACACCTGCGGCAGTTCCCGCTCCCGGCCGGCGGCGGCCGCCTCCTCCCGTCCGTACAGCAGTCCCCAGGTGAATGCCGGCTCCCCCGCCGCGTGCGCCTGGACGGCCAGGGTGCGCAGGGCGTCGCGGGCCACCACACTGTCCTGGTGGTCGCCGAGGAGGGTCTGCACGGCCTTCATCCGTTTGGCGATCCGCTCGGCCGGCTTCCCGAGCGCGGGCCGGGCCGCCTCCGCCGCGTAACGGGCGCGCTTGGCGGCCTTGCGGGCGTCGTGCATGGCGAGGTCCCGGTCGTGGCCTGGCCGGAGCTCCAGGGCGTGACCGACGCGGGTCGCGAGGCGCTCGTACTCCTTCAATACGGCGCGGGGCAGCGCCTGCTCGGGGGTGTGGGACGCGGCGGGCAGCAGCGGCGGGCCGGCGAGCAGTGCGTCGAGGCTCTCCAGTAGTGCCAGGTACCGCTTACCGTCGAGTACGGCGACGGTCCGGTGACGTGAGCCGCCCCGGCGGGCCACCGACCAGATCCGCAGCCGGCTGCGCACGGGGCCGAGGATCAGGGTGCGGGGCAGGCCGGCGAGGCCGGAGCGCAGACGGGCGTCGAGAACCTCCTGGTCGCGGTCGATACCCAGCTCGGCGGCCAGCCACTTCAGCTCGTCGCCGACCGGGTCGGTGACGCTCCGGTCGAGAATCTTCCGGTACGTCCGCAGCGCGCTGCGCAGTCTGCGGGTGGCGACCCGCATCTGGTGCACGGAGTCGGGGAGGTCGCGTCGTACGGCGGGGTCGAGGGCGACGATCGCCTCGGTCTGGTGGCGGATGTACGCGAGGACGTGGTCGCCCGCGGTGGGTTGCCCGGCCTTCCCGCGCGCGCCCTTGTCCCGCTTCCGCTTCCGCTCCGGCGCGGTCTCGGCGAGCGCCCTGGCCAGTTTGGACGGCGATGCGGACGGATGGACACCGGCCTTGCGCAGTCGGCGTTCGACGGCGTCGAGGAAGGCGGGGTCGCCGTCGTCGGCGAGTTCGACCTCGATCTCGGTCCAGGCGGCCGTGCCGCTGCCGCCCGTCAGCCGTTCGGCCCGCACCGTGTCGATGCTGACCTCGGCGAGCAGCGCGCCCTCGGAATCGAGCAGGTGGTGGACGTCACGGACGGTGCGCAGCCGTACGACGGGGACCAGTTCGCTCATCCGGACCCGGGAGCGGAGCAGACCGGCGAGGGAGCGCGGCAGGGTGTCGGAGAGCGGTTCCTGGAGCTCGTCCCGGATACCGGAGGCGACCGGGAATTTGAGGTGCCAGCCGGCGTCGCTCCCGCCGGTGCGACGGCGCAGGGTGAGGGAGCCGGCCACGAGCCGGAGGTCCTCGGTGTCGTAGTAGACGGCGTCCAGTTCGCTGACGCCCCGGTGAACGACGGCCGAGACCCCGGCCACCCGGCTCAGGTCGGGGAGCCGGGTTTCCGCGGTGGCTTCGTACTTCCGCTCGATCTCACGCTTCGAGTCCGCCATGACCCGAATCTAGACGTGTTGCACGCGGATGGGCAGTGCTCCCGTACCGGCTCAGGCACTTATCGGTCGCTGCACCCTGATCGACTGGAGCAGTCCGACGGCCACCCAGACCGCGAACATCGAGGACCCTCCGTACGAGACGAACGGCAGCGGAAGCCCTGCGACCGGCATGATGCCGAGCGTCATCCCGATGTTCTCGAACGCCTGGAAGGCGAACCAGGCGATGATTCCGGCGGCGACGATCGTGCCGTACAGCTCGGTCGTCTCGCGGGCGATCCGGCAGGCGCGCCACAGGACGACGCCGAGCAGGACGAGGATCAGCCCGGCGCCGAGGAAGCCGAGCTCCTCGCCCGCGACGGTGAAGACGAAGTCGGTCTGCTGCTCGGGAACGAACTGGCCGGTGGTCTGGGTGCCCTGGAAGAGGCCGGTTCCGGTGAGGCCGCCGGAGCCGATCGCGATGCGCGCCTGGTTGGTGTTGTAGCCGACGCCCGCCGGGTCGAGCGCCGGGTTGGCGAAGGCGGCGAAGCGGGCGATCTGGTATTCGTCGAGCAGGCCGAGCTGCCAGATGGCGACGGCGCCGACCGTGCCCGCGCCGAGGAGGCCGAAGACCCAGCGGTTCGAAGCGCCGGAGCCGAGGAGCACACCGAGCACGATGACGGCCATGACCATCACGGAACCGAGGTCCGGCATCCCCATGACCACGGCCATCGGAACGGCCGCGAGGCCGAGGGCCTTGGCGACGGTCCGGTGGTCGGGGTGGAGCTGGTCGCCCGCGTCGACGCGCTCGGCGAGCAGCATCGCCATGATCAGGATGATGGTGATCTTGGTGAACTCGGACGGCTGGAGCGAGAAGCCGCCGCCGATGATGATCCAGGCGTGCGCGCCGTTGACGGTGGCGCCGAGCGGGGTGAGGACCGCCAGTACGAGGAGCACCGAGAGGCCGTAGAGGATCGGGACGGCTCCGCGCAGGGTGCGGTGGCCGAGCCAGATCGTGCCGACCATCAGGGCGAAGCCGATTCCGGTGTTGAGGGCGTGCCGGAGGAGGAAGTAGTACGGGTCGCCATGCGTGAGCGAGTCACGGCCCCGGGTCGCCGAGTAGACCAGCAGCGAGCCGATGAAGGAGAGCGCGATCGCGGACCCGAGCAGCGGCCAGTCGAGTTTGCGTACGAGGGAGTCGCGGGCGATGAGTTTGCCCCAGGCGGAGCGCTCGGGGGCGTACCGCGAGACGGAGAAGCCGGCCATCAGTCGCGCCTCCCGAGCACTGCCGCGAGGGTCTGCTCCTCCGGGGTCTTCTGCGAGTTCGGGTCGTACGGCTTGATCTCCGGGGAGTCGATCGAGCCGTCGTGCTGGATCTTCGGCAGGGACTTCTGCGGGGTGGGCAACAGCGCCTTCTTGAGGTCCTGCTTGCCGGAGTCGTCGAGTCCGTAGAGCGCGTCGTAGATGTTGCGCACTGCGGGCCCGGAGGCGCCGGAGCCCGTACCACCCTGGGAGATCGTCATGACGATCGAATAGTCCTTGGTGTACGTGGCGAACCACGAGGTCGTCTGCTTGCCGTAGACCTCGGCCGTACCCGTCTTGGCGTGCATCGGGATCTTGTCCTGCGGCCAGCCGCCGAATCGCCAGGCGGCGGTACCGCGGGTGGCGACGCCCGCCAGCGCCCCCTCCATCTGCTTCAGGGTCTTGGCGCTGGCCGGCAGCTTGCCGTGCGCACGGGGCCCGATCATGCTGACGTGCTTGCCGTCGGGGCTGACGATCGCCTTGCCGACGGTCGGGTCGTAGAGCGTGCCGCCGTTGCTGATCGCGGCGTAGATGGTCGCCATCTGGATCGGGGTGACGAGGGTGTCGCCCTGGCCGATGGAGTAGTTGATCGAGTCATAGGCGTGCAGCTTCATGCCCTCGAGGCAGTTCTCGTGGGCGAGCACGGTGTTGAAGTCCTTCTTCTTGGGCCACTTCTTGGCCTGTTCGCACCAGGTGTCCTTGTTGGCCTTCCAGAAGTCCTTCTTCCACTGGCGGTCGGGGACGCGGCCGGTGACCTCGTTGGGGAGGTCGATGCCGGTCTCCTTACCGAGGCCGAACTGGTGGGCGGTCTTGAAGAACCAGTCCTTGGCGTTCTTCTTCGGCTTCATCCCGCCGTCCTTCTGCCACTGCTGGTAGCCGAGGGCGTAGAAGACGGTGTCGCAGGAGACCTCAAGTGCCTGGCCCAGGGAGATCGGGCCGTGGCTCTGCGATTCGAAGTTCTGGTAGGTGTGACCCTCGGCGGTGTACGAGCTGCCGCAGTTGTAGTGGCCGTCGAACGGGTAGCCCGCCTGGACGGAGGCCGCGGTCGAGACGACCTTGAAGATCGAGCCCGGTGCGGCCTGACCCTGGATGCCGCGGTTGAGCAGCGGGTAGTTGGACTTCTTGCTGGTCATCCGGGCGTAGTCCTTGCCCGAGATGCCGCCGACCCAGGCGTTGGGGTCGTAGTCGGGCAGGGAGGCCATCGCGACGACCCGGCCGGTCTTGGCCTCCATGACGACGACAGCGCCGGAGTCGGCCTTGTAGTTCTCGCCGGTGTTCTTGTCGAACTGGGTGCGGGCGACCTTCATCGCGTCGTTCAGCTCGTACTCCGCGACGGCCTGGACCCGGGCGTCGATGGAAGTGACGACGCTCGATCCGGGCTCGGCCTCGTCGTCCTTCGCCTGGCCGATGACCCGGCCGAGGTTGTCCACCTCGTAGCGGGTGACGCCGGCCTTGCCGCGCAGCTCCTTGTCGTAGGTGCGCTCCAGGCCGGAGCGGCCGACCTGGTCGGAGCGGAGGTACGGCGAGTCGGTGTCCTGGGCCTTGGTGATCTCTTCGTCGGTGACGGGCGAGAGGTAGCCGAGGACCTGCGCAGTGTTGGCCTTGCCGGGTGCGGCGTAGCGGCGTACGGCGGTGGGTTCGGCGGTAATGCCGGGGAAGTCCTCGGCGCGCTCGCGGATCTCGAGGGCCTGCTGGGTGGTGGCCTCGTCGGTCACCGGGATCGGCTGATAAGGCGAACCGTTCCAGCAGGGCTGCGGCGTCTTCGCGTCGCAGAGCCGGATCTTGTCGAAGACGTCCTTCGGCTTCATGCCGAGCACATCGGCGAGCCGGGTCAGAACGCCCTTGCCGTCGTCCGCCATCTTCAGCAGCTCGGTGCGGCTGGCAGAGACAACCAGGCGGGTCTCGTTGTCGGCGAGGGGCACGCCGCGCGCATCGAGGATGGAGCCGCGTACGGCGGGCTGGACGACCTGCTGGACGTGGTTGTTCCTCGCCTCGTCGCTGTACTCCTGGCCGTTGCGGATCTGGAGGTACCAGAGGCGCCCGCCGAGGGTGAGCAGCAGGGAGAAGACGAGGACCTGGATGACGACGAGACGGATCTGGACCCGCTGGGTCCGGCCGGTCTCGGGGATATTGCTCACGGGGCGCCCCCGGTGGTGGTCGGGCCGGAGATACGGGGGGTGTCCCCGCTGTGGTGCGGCCTCACAGTCGCTTGACTCCCTTGATCCGTCCGGCGCGTGCCGCTCGGTTGCGGGCGACCTTGACGCGCAGTCCGCCGCGCTGGCTGCCGATCCGCAGTCCGGTGCCGGAGGCCAGCCAGCCCGCGGCGACGTCGCCGCCGGAGGAGTCGGCGAGCGGATCGTTCACCGTGCGTCTGGCGATCGCCATGATCAGGGGAACGACGAACGGCGCGAGGAGCAGGTCGTAGACGGCGGCGGTGAACAGCAGGCTGCCGAGGCCCACATGACGGGCCGCCGTGTCCCCGACGAGCGCGCCGACGAGCGCGTACAGCAGCGTCGAGCCGATCGCCGCGGCGACTACCGCGACCATCGGCACGAAGGCCGACTTGAGCTGCCCGTTCTCCGGCTTGGCCAGTCCGGCGAAGTAGCCGATGACGCAGAGGACAAGTGCGTAGCGTCCGGCCGCGTGGTCGGCGGGGGGTGCCAGGTCGGCGAGGAGTCCCGCGCCGAAGCCGATGAGGGCGCCGCTGACATGCCCGTACACGAAGGCGAGCGCGAGAACGACAAGGAGCAGCAGGTCGGGCACGGCGCCGGGAAGCTGGAGGCGGGCGAGTACGGAGACCTGGACGACGAGGGCGACCACGACCAGGACGATGGAGAGCAGAGTCCGGTTCAAGCGCATGGGGATCAGCTCTACCTCTGCTCGTTTACCGCGTTGCCGGCGCTCGGTGTGGTATTCGGACTGCCGCTCGGGTCCGGGCTCTCGTTGACGTTCCCGACGACATTGCCGTTGGTGTCGACGATGTCGCCGTTGGGCGAGATCGTGACGGTGACGGTCGGGGTGGGCTTGGGCTTGGCGGGCTTGGCGGGCGCCTTCGGGAGCACCATGTCGCGGGGGTCCTCGCGCGGGGCCTGGACGACGATGCCGACGATGTCGAGCTTGGTGAACCCGACGTACGGGCGGACATAGACGGTACGGGTCAGGCCGCCGCCGGACGGGTCGACGCGGACGACCTCGCCGACCGGGACGCCGGGCACGAACGGCTTGTTCCTGCTGGAGCCGAAGGTGACAAGACGGTCGCCCTTCTTCACCTTGGCCTTGCCGTTGAGGAACTGGACGGACAGCGGCTGGGAACCCTGGCCGGTGGCGAAGCCCAGTTCGTCGGTCTTCTCCATACGGGTGCCGACGGTGAAGTCGGGGTCGTTGGCCAGGAGCACCGTGGCGGTGTCCGGGCCGACGGTGGTGATCCGGCCGACGAGTCCGTCGCCGTTGATGACGGTCATGTCGCGCTTGATGCCGTCGTTGGAGCCGGCGTCGATCGTGACCGTCCAGGAGAAGCCCTGGGCCGCTCCTATGGCGATGACCTCGGCGGCCTTGATGCCGTACTGTCCGGCGGCCGACTTCTTCAGCATCCGGTCCAGCTCGCGGACCCGGTTGCGGTTCTGGTCGTCGCTGCCGAGCTTCGTCTTGAGTGCGGCGTTCTGCTGCTCCAGCTCGGCGATCCGGTTGTGCCGTGCGCCGGAGTCGCGTACCGCCCCTATGGCGTTGCCCACCGGGTCGACGGCTGCCGCGACGCCGTTCTCAACCGGCCCGAAGGCCGTGGCGGCGGCCCGCCGGGCGCCGTCCACCGGTGACTCCTCGCCGCCGCGGATGTCCACCGTGATCAATGCGAATGCGATGGCGATCAGCAGCACCAGGAGCAGCCGGCTCTCTCGTGTGTCCCTCACGTGCGGCGGCCGTGCCTTCCTCGTCGGAATGTTCGTGCCTGTATATCAACGATCGGCCGTACGGAGCGGCAGTGCTCCGCACAGCAGACCGATGTGTTGTTCAACTGCGGGCCGGGCTGTGCCTGCTACCTGCGGGGCTGGGCGTCCAGCACCTGCTGGAGCGCCTCGAACTCCTCGACGCACTTGCCGGACCCGAGCGCCACCGAGTCCAGCGGGTCCTCGGCGATGTGGATCGGCATGCCGGTCTCGCGCCGCAGCCGCTCGTCCAGTCCGCGCAGCAGCGCGCCGCCACCGGTGAGGACGATGCCGCGGTCCATGACGTCGCCGGAAAGCTCCGGCGGGCACTTGTCGAGCGTGGTCTTCACCGCGTCGACGATCGCGTTGACCGGCTCCTCGATGGCCTTGCGGACCTCGGCGGCCGAGACGACCACGGTCTTGGGCAGCCCGGAGACCAGGTCGCGGCCGCGGATCTCGGTGTGCTCGTCCTTGTCCATGTCGTACGCCGAACCGATCGTGATCTTGATCTGTTCGGCGGTGCGCTCACCGAGGAGGAGCGAGTACTCCTTCTTGATGTGCTGGATGATCGCGTTGTCCAGCTCGTCGCCGGCGACCCGGATCGACTGGGCAGTGACGATTCCGCCGAGCGAGATGACCGCGACCTCGGTGGTGCCGCCGCCGATGTCGACCACCATGTTGCCGGTGGCCTCGTGGACCGGCAGCCCTGAGCCGATGGCCGCCGCCATGGGCTCCTCGATGATGTGCACCTGGCGCGCGCCGGCCTGCGTCGATGCCTCGATGACGGCGCGTCGCTCGACCCCGGTGATGCCGGAGGGCACGCAGACGACGACCCGCGGGCGGGCCAGGTAGCGGCGCTTGTGGATCTTCAGGATGAAGTAGCGGAGCATCCGCTCGGTGATCTCGAAGTCGGCGATCACGCCGTCCTTCAGGGGGCGTACGGCAACGATGTTGCCCGGTGTACGCCCGATCATCTTCTTGGCCTCGGAGCCGACCGCCAGGATGCCGCCGGTGTTGGTGTTGATGGCCACGACGGACGGCTCGTTCAGAACGATGCCGCGCCCCCTGACGTACACCAGCGTGTTGGCAGTCCCGAGGTCGATAGCCATGTCACGGCCGATGAACGACATTGAGTTCCCCTTGTTCCCCATGAGGATGCGTCGGGCCTTCCAAGAAAGCGATGATGGCTTGTTCTGGTCGGCGAGGTGAGCGCTGCGGGCGTGGAAGATTCCATCGTAGTGCCGCGTGCACGGACACCGCGCGAGGGTCCTTCGCCTTTGTGGGCGGAACGGGTGGCCGTTCCACTCATGGTGACGTTACGTCGGAGTGATGCGTTCCCGCGATCCGGGACCCTATGCCGAAGGGCGACCGAATTAATTCGGTCGCCCCAGGTCATGAGCGCTGAACGGCTGATCCGAAGTCAGGAAAGTCCCGGGAAGAAGAGCTTCAGTTCTCGCTCTGCGGACTCCTCGGAGTCCGAGGCGTGGATGAGGTTCTCCCGCGTGATCGTGCCGAAGTCACCACGGATGGAGCCGGGCGCGGCTGCGATCGGGTCGGTGGGGCCGGCCAGCGTACGGATGCCCTCGATGACCCGCTCGCCCTCGGCGACCAGCGCCACGATCGGGCCGGACTGCATGAACTCGACGAGCGGCTCGTAGAACGGGCGGCCGACGTGCTCGGCGTAGTGCTGCTCCAGCGTGGCGCGGTCGAGGGTGCGCAGCTCCAGCGCTGTGATCCGCCAGCCGGCCTTGCGCTCGATCCGCCCGACGATCTCGCCGACGAGTCCGCGCCGGACGGCGTCGGGCTTGAGGAGGACGAGGGTGCGCTGGGTCATGGTGTGCGGCTCCTTGCAGGCATGCGGGTGCGGTGAAGCGAGGCTACAGGGGTGCGGCGACGGGCCTGCGGCCGGGTTTGGCCACGGGGTGGCGGATCAGCCACCGGCCGGGGCCTCGGCCGCCTCCTGCGCGGCCGCCCAACGGGCCTTCGCCTCGTCGATCTTGCGGCCGTAGTGCACCGAGGCCCACCACAGGCCGCCGAAGACCAGGCCGAGGATGAACATCATCGGGACGACGAAACCGCTCAGTACCAGGGCGATCTGCAGCGCCCAGCCGAGCTGTATCCCGCCGGGGCGAGTGATCATCCCGCAGAGCAGCACGGACAGCAGCATGCCGATGCCGCAGACCGTCCAGACCGTGGTGTTCGTCAGGTCGTCGGACTTCATCGCGACGAGTCCGGCGAAGCCGATCACGAAGAACTCGCCGATCAGCGTCGATGCACAGAGCGTACGCACGGGTCAGTGCCTTCCCAGGAGCAGTCGGGCCTCGCCGACCGTGATCACGGAACCGGTCACCAGGACGCCGGCGCCCGCATACTCGTCCTCCTCCTCGGCGAGGGTGATCGCCGCCTCCAGCGCGTCGTCCAGGCGCGGTTCGACCTGGACGCGGTCGTTGCCGAAGACCTCGACCGCGACGGCGGCCAGTTCGTCGGCGTCCATCGCGCGGCCGCTGGAGTTCTGGGTGATGACGACCTCGGCGAAGATCGGCTCGAAGGCTTCGAGCAGCCCCTTGACGTCCTTGTCGCCGCTGGCGCCGACCACACCGATCAGCCGGGAGAAGCCGAACGCCTCGGAGAGCCCGTCGGCGGTGGCGCGGGCGCCCGCCGGGTTGTGGGCCGCGTCCAGGACGACGGTCGGGCTGCTGCGGACCACTTCGAGGCGGCCCGGCGAGATCACCGAGGAGAAGGCCCGGCGGATCGTGTCGATGTCGAGTGCGCCGGGCTGCTCGGCGCCGATCCCGAAGAACGCCTCCACTGCGGCGAGCGCCACCGCCGCGTTGTGCGCCTGATGTGCGCCGTACAGCGGGAGGAAGATCTCTGTGTACTCGCCGCCGAGACCGCGCAGCGTCAGCAGCTGTCCGCCGACGGCGATCTCGCGGGAGACGACACCGAACTCCATGCCCTCACGGGCGACCGTGGCATCGACCTCTACGGCCTTCTTCAGCATGGCCTGCGCGGCGTCCACCGGCTGCTGCGCCAGGATGACCGTGGCGCCCTGCTTGATGATCCCGGCCTTCTCACCGGCGATCTCGGCGTGCGTGGTGCCCAGCCGGTCGGTGTGGTCGAGCGAGATGGGAGTGACGACGGCGACCGAGGAGTCGATGACGTTCGTCGCGTCCCAGCTGCCGCCCATGCCGACCTCCACGACGGCGACATCGACCGGCGCGTCGGCGAAGGCCGCGTACGCCATGCCCGTCAGCACCTCGAAGAAGGAGAGCCGGTACGGCTGCTGGGCGTCGACCATCTCCACGTACGGCTTGATGTCCTGGTACGCCTCGATGAACCGCTCGGGGTCCATCGGGGAGCCGTCCAGGCTGATCCGCTCGGTGATCGACTGGACGTGCGGCGAGGTGTAGCGGCCGGTGCGCAGGTCGAAGGCGCCGAGCAGCGCCTCGATCATGCGGGCCGTGCTCGTCTTGCCGTTGGTCCCGGTGATGTGGATCGAGGGGTACGCGCGCTGGGGCTCGCCGAGCACATCCATCAGCGCGGCGATGCGCGCGACGGAAGGCTCCAGCTTGGTCTCGCCCCAGCGTCCGGCGAGCTCCTGCTCCACCGCGCGAAGCGCCTTGTCCACCTCGGGGTCGGCGGGGCGGACGGGGACGTCCTGCCCCTGCGGCGGTCCCGAGCGGGTGCGCAGGGTACGGCTCCCGGCCTCGATCACCGCCAGGTCGGGGTCGCGCTGGGTCGCTTCGTCGACGATCTCCGCGAAGGTCTCGTCGGGATCGGAGGCGTCGTGCCGGTCGGAAGGGCGGGGCTCACTCACGGGGCCAGTCTACGGATGGACACGGACATCGCGCGCAGCACCCGGTGGCGCGGGAGTCCTGACCGCGCGACGGCGAAGCCCCCGCACCCCCGGCAGCGGGAGTACGGGGGCTTCGCCCTCAGCGGGTGATCAGCCCTGCGGCAGGTTCGCCAGCTGGTTGGTGATCCGCTCGATGTCCGCCTCGGCCTTGGCGAGCCGGCCACGGATCTTGTCGACCACGTTGTCCGGGGCCTTGCCGAGGAACGCCTCGTTGTTGAGCTTGCCGTTGGCCTGGGCCTTCTCCTTCTCGGCGGCGCCCAGGTCCTTCGTCAGGCGCTTGCGTTCGGCCTCGACGTCGATCGTGCCGGACAGGTCGAGGGCGACGGTGGCCCCCGCGACCGGCAGCGACGCGGTGGCGTGGAAGCCGTCGCCGGCGGGCTGCAGGCGCAGCAGCTGGCGGATGGCCGCCTCGTGCGGGGCGAGCGCCGTGCCGGTCAGGGTGAGCTCGGCCGGGACCTTCTGGCCGGGCTGCAGGCCCTGGTCGGAGCGGAACCTGCGGACCTCGGTGACGACCTGCTGGACGAGCTCGATCTCCTTCTCGGCCGAGTCGTCGCGGAAACCGGAGTCGGTCGGCCAGTCGGCGATGACGACGGACTCGCGGCCGGTGAGCGCGGTCCAGAGCGTCTCCGTGACGAACGGGACGACCGGGTGCAGCAGCCGCAGCATCACGTCGAGGACCTCGCCGAGGACCCGGCCCGAGACCTCGGCCTGCTTGCCGCCCGCGAAGAACGTGGTCTTGGACAGCTCGACGTACCAGTCGAAGACCTCGTCCCAGGCGAAGTGCCGGAGCGCCTCGCTGAGCTTGGAGAACTGGAAGTCGTCGTAGTACGCGTCGACTTCGGCGACGGTCTTGTTGAGCCGCGACAGGATCCAGCGGTCGGTCACGGACATCTCGTCGGCGGACGGCAGTTCGCCCTCGATCGTGGCGCCGTTCATCAGGGCGAAGCGGGTGGCGTTCCAGATCTTGTTGGCGAACTTGGCGGAACCCTGGACCCACTCCTCACCGATCGGGACGTCGGTGCCCGGGTTGGCACCGCGCGCCAAGGTGAAGCGCAGCGCGTCGGAGCCGTACTTGTCCATCCAGTCCAGCGGGTTGACGACGTTTCCGAACGACTTCGACATCTTCTTGCCGAACTCGTCACGGACCATGCCGTGCAGAACGATGGTCTCGAAGGGCGGCGTGCCGTCGTTGACGTACAGACCGAACATCATCATCCGGGCGACCCAGAAGAAGAGGATGTCGTAGCCGGTGACGAGGACGGAGTTCGGGTAGAACTTCGCGAGGCTGTCGGTCTGCTGCGGCCAGCCGAGCGTGGAGAACGGCCACAGGCCGGAGGAGAACCAGGTGTCCAGGACATCACTGTCCTGCGTCCAGCCCTCGCCCGTGGGGACCTCGTCGTCCGGTCCGACGCAGACGACCTCGCCGTTCGGGCCGTACCAGACGGGGATGCGGTGGCCCCACCAGAGCTGGCGCGAGATCGTCCAGTCGTGGAGGTTGTCGACCCAGTCGAAGTACCGCTTCTCCATCTCCTGCGGGTGGATCTTGACGCTGCCGTCACGGACGGCGTCACCGGCCGCCTTGGCGAGCGGGGCGACCTTGACCCACCACTGGAGGGACAGGCGCGGCTCGATGGTGGTCTTGCAGCGCGAGCAGTGGCCGACGGAGTGGAGGTACGGACGCTTCTCGGCGACGATCCGGCCCTCGGCGCGCAGCGCGCCGACGATGGCGGACCGGGCTTCCAGGCGGTCGAGTCCCTCGAACGGTCCGGGGACGGTGATGACCGCGCGCTCGTCCATGACCGTGAGGAACGGCAGGTCGTGGCGCTTGCCGATCTCGAAGTCGTTCGGGTCGTGGGCGGGCGTGACCTTCACGGCGCCGGTGCCGAACTCCGGGTCGACGTGGTGGTCGGCGACGACGGGGATCGTGCGGTCGGTCAGCGGCAGCTTGATCTGCCTGCCGACCAGGTGCTTGTAGCGCTCGTCGTCGGGGTGGACGGCGACAGCGGTGTCACCGAGCATCGTCTCGGCGCGGGTCGTGGCGACGACGATGGTGTCGTCGCCCTCCCCGTACGTCATGGAGACGAGCTCGCCGTCGTCGTCCTGGTACTCGACCTCGATGTCCGAGATCGCGGTCAGACAGCGCGGGCACCAGTTGATGATGCGCTCGGCGCGGTAGATCAGCCCGTCGTCGTACATCTTCTTGAAGACGGTCTGGACGGCGGTGGACAGGCCCTCGTCCATGGTGAAGCGCTCACGGGACCATGCGACGCCCTCACCGAGCCGGCGCATCTGGCCGGAGATCTGGCCACCGGACTCGTTCTTCCACTTCCAGACGCGCTCGACGAACGCCTCGCGGCCCAGGTCGTGGCGGGACTTGCCTTCCTTGCCGAGCTCACGCTCGACGACGTTCTGGGTGGCGATGCCGGCGTGGTCCATTCCGGGCTGGTACAGCGCCTCGAAGCCCTGCATGCGCTTGCGGCGGACGAGGGCGTCGATCAGCGTGTGCTCGAAGGCGTGCCCCAGGTGCAGGCTGCCCGTGACGTTCGGCGGCGGGATGACGATGGAGTACGGAGGCTTCTCGCTGTGCTCGTCCGCTTCGAAGTAACCACGTTCTACCCAGCGCTCATACAGCTTCCCCTCTACCTCGGCCGGTGCGTACTGGGTCGGCAGTTCGGGGTTGCTGGCTGGCGTCTGCTGAGTGTTCTCGGTCACGGGGGACAGTTTAGGGCCGTCACAGTCGTGCGCTGAAACCGGTTTGTTCAGTAACGGTGTGACTCCCGATGCTCCATGCCGGCAGACCTTCCGCCAGGATGTTCGGAACGCATAAGCATTCCGATGAGCATTTCCGAACAGGGGACACCGCAGATGAGCTACAACCAGCCGGGCCCGTACGGCGGGCAGCCTCCGCAGGGCCAGCCCGGACCGTACGGTGGCCAGCCGCCGCAGGGTCAGCCCGGCCCGTACGGCCAGCAGCCGGGCCCGTACGGCGGCCAGCAGCCGCAGGGCCAGCCCGGTTACGGGTACCCCCAGCAGGCCCCCCAGGGTGTCCCGCCGCAGCAGCAGCCCCAGCCGGGCTACGGCTACCCGCAGGCCCAGCAGCCGGGTCCGTACGGCCAGCAGCCGCCCACGCCCCCTTACGGTGGCCAGCAGGCATACGGCGGCCAGCCCCCGTTCCCCCCGGCCCAGCCGAAGAAGAAGACCGGCCTGATCATCGGCGGCGTGGTCGTGGCACTGGCGGTCATCGCGGGCGGGGTGTACTTCCTGACGTCGGGCGGGGGCGGCGACACGCTCAGCGACGACGGGCCGCACAAGCTGACCACGCCCGCGAAGGTGCTGGGCGAGTACAGCCGCTTCGGCGATGACAACTCGGGCGTGAAGCAGGACGACAAGGCCACGAAGGAACTGACGGCCAGCGGCATCGAGAACGGCAAGACCGTCACCGGGATCTACTCGACCGCGGACCTCAGCAACTACGACCCCAGCGACCCGAGCACCATGCCCGACATC
Organism: Streptomyces sp. NPDC058239; assembly: GCF_042882185.1. Classification (NCBI taxonomy): domain Bacteria; kingdom Bacillati; phylum Actinomycetota; class Actinomycetes; order Kitasatosporales; family Streptomycetaceae; genus Streptomyces; species Streptomyces sp. NPDC058239. The sequence goes on along the minus strand of NZ_JBHVWS010000026.1, from coordinate 510 downwards.
TCCACGGCGAAGGGCATCACTTATCTCGGCGCGTACGGCAAGGTCAAGGACCCGGCCAAGGCGCTCGACAAATTCTTCGCCACACTGAAGAAGAGCGCGTCCGAGAACTCGAAGAACGACACCGAGCTGCTCGGCGAGCCGGAGGAGGTGTCCCCCTCCGGCTTCGAGAACGGCATCATGAAGTGCCAGGCCGCCAAGGCCAAGGACGCCAAGACCGGCAAGGAGAAGACCGACTGGTTCTGCGCCTGGTCGGACTTCAGCACCATGGCCATGGTGTCCCCCGGCGACGTCACCAAGAACGTGGACAAGGACACCGCGGTCAAGATCACGACGGATCTCCGCAACGAGATCCGAGTCGAGGCCAAGTAGCAAGCACGGAACGGCAAAAGGGGCGCCCGGCCGGTCCAACCGGCCGGGCGCCCCGTGGGTTCACGTAGCGCTACGCGGCCGTCTCGGGCCGCCCGTCGTCGCCCTTCCCGCTCGGCCGCGGCGCGCGCGGGACCAGGGTCG